>JAEDNW010000086.1:0-10484 GCA_016302315.1 Lentisphaeria bacterium | reverse complement strand
CAGGCGGACGCCCTCCCGGGTATATTGATACTTCCAGGCGGGGGTTCTTCTGACCTGTTGCAGGCCTTGCTCCAATTCCTGGAAGCGGGCCTCCACCTCCGGGAGGGGAACGAGGGGGGAGTGCCGGGTGACGGTGCCCAGCCAGCTGTTTTCCGAGCGCCAGAGGCGGGTCCACGCCATCCCTGTCTCTACCACGGAGACGCGCCGGAGGTAGTCCGGGTTGCCCGAGGCCTGGGCCAGAGCCTTAGCCTGGGCCACCAGATCCTCTCCCTCCTGGAGAAGTTCTGGGGTCAGCCAGCGCCCGGTGTCCAGCATATAGCAGGGCATGGGCCAGGAGGAGGAGGCGGCGGCTTCCTGGAACAACTTGAGCAAGGCCAGAAGAGGCGGGGCCGCCGGCCCATAGTAGCCCTGAAAGAAATCCTGGGTGAAGGCTTCCGGATCCATTTGGGGATCCCAGAGACAGTGGGCGATGAGGCTTTGACGGTAGGGGGTGAACCAGCCGAACTCTCCCACATCGGAGCTGTCCTGGGTGAGGACCTTCTGGACGTGGAGCTGCTGGAAGAGGCGGATGTCCTGGGGAATGGCCTCCATGGCGGGATGGCAGAGTCCCAGGTTGGTGAAGTTCACCGTGTAATGCCAGACGTTCACATGGGAGGAAAGGGCCGTCCAGCCCTCCAAGGCCTCCCGGTAGGGACGGTTGAAGGGATGGGTGAGGGGATGGGCGTTGGAAGCCTCAATGAGGCACACCCGGACATGTACATGGTCGCTGGGGCGGATGCTCTTGGGGGGCTCCAGGGTGAATTGGTAGGCAAAGGTCTCCACGGCGATGCCGGGAAACTCTTCCTGAAGCGCTTCCGCCAGACGGTTCACGAAGTCTATGTTCAGGTCCGCCCGGTTGCCCAGGCGCTCCACCGCCTCCAGGCATCGGGGACATTGGCAGACTTCCGTGTTGTCATTCTGGGTGACCCACACCACGTCGCAATTTGGCATCTCTTTTCGGAGGAGATATTTGAGATTTTCCGTGACCTGCAGGAGGACGTCCGGATTGGTCATGCAGGGCTGGCTGTCGGCTCCCAGGCGACGCCCATCCCGCCAGGCGTAGAACTCCGGTTTGGTGGGAGGCGGGTTTTGGGGATCATAGAGCCCGGGATAGCGTTTCAGGGTGTTGGCGTCGGGGAGGAGTCGCTCCAGGGTATGGTTTCGTTCCCAGAAGGTGTGGATGGCGCGGGGGGAGGTGTCCTTGGCCAACATGGGCGTGACCCGCATCTTGTGGCAGAAGGTATTGGAGGATTCGAAGAGGGAGCTGGCGGTGGGGGTGCGCTCCAGGAAGGGCGGGGTATGGTCCACGTCCAACGGGGGGAGGAAAATGCGCTGGGGATGGGGGATGGATTCTTCCTCCCATCCCCACCAGCGGACGCTCAGAGAATCTTCCAAGAATTGATAGAGAGCATAGCGGATGCCGAAGACCGGATTCCCCGTCAGGAAAATGTCCCCCGCCTCCGTGCTCTTCAAACGAATCTGATCCCGGGCCATCGACTGGGCCGTGGTCCCCAAAACCTCCTCCGTCCGAGGCGTCCAGCCAAGGTAAATGGCCGGAGAACGCCTCTGGGAATAGGGAAGTCGAGGCAGCTCCACCCCCGTCATGCGACGGAAGGCCTCCTGCAACTCCCCCGCCACCAACTCCTCCTCCGCCGTGGGACGCTCCGGCAGGACGATGGCGTAGGCACTCTTTCCGTCTTCATAGAGAAGCAGGTTTTCCCGGGCGAGGCCAGGGAAGGAGACAGCCAGGAGGAGCAGGCAGCAAAGGAGGAGGGGGCGGGGCATGGCAGGACTCCGGGGTAGGGAAGGCTGGGAGAATTACAGGTCGGAGTTGTATTTTCCGTTGTAGTAGTAGGGGCGGGTGTGGCGTTGCAGCCATTCCGTATGGGGCCAGGGGGCGAGATAGCGGGAGCTGGCGGCATGGCCGTCGATGGCCAGGAAGTTGATGGTTCCTTCATGACGGAAGTGGAGACGGTAGTATCCCTTGGCGAGGGGAAGATTGTCCACCACCGGTGGATTGGCATGGACGTAGCCGAAGCCGATATCGTCCACCATGTTGCCGTCTCCGGCGGGGGTGGTGTCCGCCATCATGATGAGCTCGGGGCTGTATTTCATGTTCAAGATGGCGCCTCGTTTGGCGGTGGGGCCGGCGGGATGGTTGTTGAAGTAGCCCCAGGTGTAGAGGTTCAAGCCCAGGGAGACCTTCTTCTGGTTGTTGTAGCGCTGAGCTAAATCGGCAATCTTGCTGGGAACCAGCTCCAAGCCGGTGGTGGGCGGGGCCGAGGGGCAAACCAGGAGGTTGGTGCCGGGGATGTATTGCATCTCCGTCAGACGGTCTGGCCAGCAACGGCCGCCCGCCGCCGCCCAGTTGTTGTCCAACATGCTGAACATGTAGTCGTCATTGTCGTTGCAATAGAACTCAATGGCCAATCCCAGCTGCTTCAGGTTGTTGATGCAGGAGATGCTGCGGGCTTTGCTCCGGGCCTTGGAGAGGGCGGGCAGCAGCATGGCCGCCAGAATGGCGATGATGGCGATGACCACAAGCAGTTCAATCAGGGTGAAGGCTCTTTTCATGGGAATCTCCAATGTGGGGAAATAAGGAAGGGAAGGCAGGAAAAAGGCGAGAACGGGAACGCTGTCGTGTCAAAGTATAGCAACATTGGGGGAAACCCCAAGATGGAGTATGAAAAAAATACGCTCACTGTGTTGTAATTAGGAGAAAATATCTTAAATTTTATACGATTTATAACAGGGAGAACGGGAGGTTTCCTTTCCCTTTCTTTCTGGTCTTTCCACCGTGGAGAAAAATTTTTTGTCGGGTAAATTGTAGAAAAGCAGTGAATGTTTTGGGGCATGTATGAGGAAGTGGGATGACCATAGAGGAGCTTTTGTTGCATTGGGAGAATCGTCTGGGGTGTTCCCTGAGTTTGGAGCCGATACACGAGTTGTTTCGGCAGTCTCCCCGTCTTTCCTTTCCCAATCATCGGACTTTGCACAACCATGACTACTGCCGTTTCATCAAGGGGAGGGACCGGAATCATTCCTGTGCGGTGAACAAGCATCGCACCCTTCGTCTGGCCCGTCATGGGCGTCCCTTTGGGGGGTGTTGTCCCTATGGGGTGTGGGAGTGGGTTCAGCCGATCCTCTTTCACGGGGAGTTGGCGGCGGTGCTCTATCTGGGGACCTATGCCAAGGGGGATCATTCCCGCTGGCGTCAGATGTCCCGCCACTATACGGGGGCTCCTCTGCCCCCCTTTTCGCCGGAGAAGGTGGCTGCCTTGCAGGCGGCGGGGCGCTTCTTTGCCCAGTTTCTGACCTACGAGCTGCAGTTGGCGGCGGAGGCCTTTCTGGCGGATGCCAAGCAGCATGTGAAGCAGAGGTATTGCGGCATTGTGAAGAACCTCATCGCCCTGCGCTACCGGGAGAATCTTCATCTGCAGGAAGTGGCGGAGGCCTGCCAGGTCACGCCGAACTACTTGAGCGCTCTCTTGAAGTCTGTGACCGGAAAGACCTTCAAGGAGCTGTTGACGGAGCAGCGGCTGGTGGAGGCGGAGGCCTGCCTGAAATATCGAAACCTGAGCATTGCGGAAATCGCCACCCAGTGCGGGTTCCAGGACAGCAACTACTTCAGCGTGGTCTTTCGCAAATACTTTGGTGCCAGCCCCAGCGAATATCGTCTCAGCTGGGGGATGAGGGAACCGAGGGGGGCTTCTGTTCCCCAAGAGGAGGGAGAGGAATAGCTATGGAGCAGAGTCGGGAACCATGGGGAGAGGAGCGCAGAACCATCCGCTGCTGCGGCTGCGGCTGCGAATGCGAGGTGGTGGTGGAGCTTCGGGAGGGCGTGGCCCGGGTTCTGGGGGGCAACAACTGTCCCACCGGGGAGAGCTTTGCCCTGGCCCAATGCACCCAGTCCGCAGAAGAGTGAGGCGGTCTCTCTAGCCCAGGAGTTTGTCCAGCAGGGCGGGGACGGTGGGGGCTTCCACCAGGAGGTCGGCGTATTCCGGCGTGGTGAAGCCTTCCTGCTGGGCGCGTTGGAGGAGGGCCAGGATGCCGTCGTAGAATCCGTGGAGATTCAGGAGGCCCACCGGCTTGACGGGGCGTCCGTGGAGCCGTTCGATCTTCTGCCGTTCCAGGGCATCGAAAAGTTCGTCCCAGGTTCCGTAGCTTCCGGGCATGGCAATCACCACATCCGCCAGCTCCAGCATCTTCACCTTCCGCTGGGAGATGTCCGGGGTGACAATGGTCTGGGTGAGGCCGGGGTAGAGGAATTCCGGGGGAAGGCTCTGGGGAAAGACGCCGATGACTTCCCCGCCTCCCTGGAGAACCGTGTCCGCCAGGATGGTCATGGTGCCTTCCCGGGAGCCTCCGAAGACCAGGGTGGCCCCCCGCTGGACGAGGGATTTCCCCAGCTCCTGTACGGCGTCGCCGTAGCGGGGATCGGGGGGCAGGGTGGCGCCCAGGTAGACCAGGACGCGGGGAGAGGGGGAGGAGGAATGGGGCATGGCGGGAAAGAGGGCAGGTGGGGAGGAGGAAGGGAAAAACGGGCGTACCGTAGCCCCTATTCCCGAATTTGAGCCTGGGCGGGGCAGGGGAACTTCCCCCTGGGAAAACAGGGAGAGGCAGGAGGGACGGAAAGAGGGAAAATGTGTTATGTTAAACCACGTTTTTTCTCCTTCCCTTTCCCGGGGGCTTCGCGCCCTTCCTCCTCCTCCCTTTTTTTTGCCATGACCATGTCCCTTGCGGAGCGCATTCAGGTTGCCATGAAGCGGAAGCCGGCCGCCCGGGTGATTCGGAAGGTGCGGGTCTTCCATCTGACCACAGGGGAGTGGGAGGAAGATACGGATATTGCGTTGGATTCCCGGGGATGGATTGCGGCGGTGGGGCCCGGCTACGAGGGGGAGGAAGTGATTTCGGGGGAGGGCCTGATTGCGGTGCCTGGGTTTGTGGATGCCCATGTCCATCTGGAATCCTCCCTGATGACCCCCCGGCGGTATGAACGCATGGTGACGGCCCACGGGGTGACCACGGCAGTCTGCGATCCCCACGAGCTGGCCAACGTGGTGGGGGAGGCCGCCTTCGCCTACTACCTCCAGGCCGCCTGCGCCCTGAAGATGTCCCTGGTGGTGCGTCTTTCCTCCTGTGTGCCCGCCACTTCCCTGGAGACCAGCGGCGCCACGGTGGATTCCGGATGTCTGCGGCGTTGGCGGGAAAAGTATCCCGGCCTGGGCCTGGGGGAATTGATGAATGTGCCCGGGGTCCTCTTCCAGGATCCGGAGGTGATGGCCAAGTTGGAGGGCGCCCCCTTCCTGGACGGACATTGTCCCATGGTGAGCGGCGAGGCCCTGAATGCCTATCTCTCCGTGGGGGTCCGGAATGACCACGAATGTTCCGCCTTGCCGGAGGCACGGGAAAAACTACGCCGGGGGCTCCAGGTGCTGATCCGGGAGGGAAGCGCCGCCCGGAATCTGGAGGCCCTTCTGCCCCTGCTGACTCTGGAGAACTCCGGCCAGCTGGCCTTCTGCACCGACGACCGCAGTCCCCTGGACATGGAGGAGCGGGGCCATCTGGATGCCATGGTGCGCCGGGCCATCCAGGCGGGCGTCCCGCCCCTGGTGGCCTATCGGGTGGCCAGCGTTTCCGCCGCCCGGGGACTGGGCCTGACGGACAGGGGACTCATTGCTCCGGGAAAGCGGGGGGATATTCTCCTTCTTTCCGATCTGGAAAACTGCCGCATCCAGCGGGTCTTCGTGGGAGGAATTCCCCGGGAACAGCTGGATCAGGTGGAGGAAAATGCCGACTTCCCCTCGGAGGAACCCTTCCTCCATACTGTCCGGTGCCGCCTCATGACCCCGGAGGATTTCCCCCTTCTGCCCCGGGACGGACGGCCCCGCCCCGTCATGGGGGTGACCGACGGCTCCCTGCTGACGGAACGCCTCTCCCTGCCCGCCGACGCCCCCGATGTGCTCCCCGTGGCCGTGGTGGAACGCCACGGAAAGAACGGGAATGTGGGCCGGGGACTGGTGCGGGGCTTTGGCCTCCAGGCCGGGGCTCTGGCGTCCAGCGTGGGACACGACAGCCATAATCTCTGCGTGGTGGGCACTTCGCCCCAGGCCATGGCCCAGGCCATCAATGCCCTCCGGGAGAGCCAGGGAGGCTTTGCCGTGGTGCGGCAGGACGGATCCTGTCTCCGGCTTCCCCTGCCGGTGGCGGGCCTGATGAGTCTGGAGGAGGGACCGGCCCTGGCCACCCGTCTCCGGGAACTCCACCAGGCCGCCCGGGAGCTGGGATGCCCCCTCCATGACCCCTTCCTCCAGCTGGCCTTCCTGCCTCTTCCCGTCATCCCCCACCTGAAACTCACAGACAAAGGCTGGGTGGATGTGGATGCCTTCCGCCTCCTTGCTCCCGAGGAAAGCTGATTCCTCCCCCCCCCTGTCCGATTTTTTTTGTTTCCATGCCTCCCCTTGTTTTCCTTCCTCCCTCCCCTCAACCCCCTAAATTCCATGGAAAATTCCCTTCATCCCGAAGAGTGCAAGAAAGACATTACCCGCGAGATGCTGGCGGGTCTCACCACCTTCCTGGCCATGGCCTACATCCTGGCCGTGAACCCCAATATCCTGGGAGCGGCCGGCATGCCCCAGGGCGGCGTCTTCATTGCCACGGCCCTGGCCTCCTTTGTGGGCACCTGCTTCATGGCCTTCTTCTCCAACTATCCCTTCGCCCTGGCGCCGGGAATGGGGCTGAATGCCTACTTCGCCTTCACCGTGGTGCTGGGCATGGGATACTCCTACCAGATCGCCCTGCTGGCGGTCTTCGTGGAGGGTCTGATCTTCCTGCTCCTCTCCCTGACCAAGGTCCGGGAAAGCATCTTCAACTGCATCCCCCTGCCTCTGAAGTCCGCCATCAGCGTGGGCATCGGCCTCTTCATCGCCTTTATCGCCCTCCAGAGCGCCAAGATCATCGTGGATAATCCCGCCACCTTGCTCTCCCTCCAGAGCTTCTCCGCCTCCAACATGAACAACTACGGCATCAGCGCCGTGCTGGCCATCATCGGCACCATCCTCACCGGCTGGATGATCCACAAGGACTACCGGGGCGCCATCCTCCTGGGCATTCTGATCACCTGGATCCTGGGCATCATCGCCCAGCTGACGGGGCTCTACCAGGTCAACCCCGAGCTGGGATGCTTCAGCCTCATCCCCAAACTCTCCTTCTCCACCATTGCCCAGTCCTTCAAGGAATTCACCGGCCTCTTCGCCTCCTGCTTCGACAGCGCCAGCTGGACCCTCCGCCAGACCGTGGATGGCGAAACCGTGGTGATCTCCGGCGCCACCCTCCTGAAGTCCCTGAATTTCGTGGTGGTGGTCTTCGCCTTCATGTTTGTGGACATCTTTGACACCATGGGCACCCTCATCGGGGTCTCCACCAAGGCTGGCATGCTGGACAAGGCCGGCAAGCTGCCCCGCATCAAGGGCGCCCTGCTGTCCGACTCCCTGGCCACCTCCGTGGGCGCCGTCCTGGGCACCTCCACCGTGACCACCTATGTGGAATCCGCCGCCGGTGTCAGCGCCGGAGGCCGCACCGGGACCACCGCCCTGACCACCGCCTTCCTCTTCCTGATCTCCATCCTCTTCGCCCCCATCTTCCTGGCGATCCCCGGCTTTGCCACCGCCCCCGCCCTGATCATCGTGGGCTTCTACATGTTCTCCGGCGTCACCCAGATCGAATTCAACGACTACCTGAATTCCATCCCCTGCTACCTCACCATCCTGATCATGCCCCTGGCCTACAGCATCTCCGAAGGAATCTGTGCCGGCGTGATCTCCTGGACCGTCCTGAACTTCTTCTCTCCCCGCCGGAAGGAGATCAGCCCTCTGATGTATGTGCTGACTATCCTCTTCCTGGCGAAGTACGTGGTGCTGTAGCCTTCGGCTGCCCCGCCTTCCCAATCTGATCCCCCACATACGTCGGCCGGTCCCCTCCTTCCTGCTTCCTCGGGAGGCGGGAGAAGAGGCCCGGCCGGCTCTCTCCTACCATGCCTGGAGATCCCTTCCCCCAAGCCCTGGCCACCCCCCGCTTCCTGGATTCCGGAGACCCGGAGTCCCAGCGTCGGGAGATCCGGGAAATCCTCTCCTCCGCCAATCCTTTCCGGCTGAACTGGGATGCCCCCTGGCTGGAAAGGGTCTTCCAGGCCTATTGCCAGCCCCATCGCTATTTCCATACGCTCCAGCATCTCCTGGATGTGTGCCGACGCCTCCGGCGCCTGGCCCTTCCCCGCCGCACCACCGGAGAACTCCTTCTGGCCGCCCTCTTCCACGATGTCCACTGGTATCCCCAGGCCACCCGGAACGAGGCTGCCTCCGCCGAGGTCTTCGATTTCCTCCGCCCCTCCATGGGACGGGAACTTCCCGCCGAGTCCGTCCATGCGATTCACCAGGTGATTCTCTCCTCCAAAGGGCAGAAGCCCGTCAGCGAGAGCGCCCGGAAGTTCCACGAGTGCGACTGCCATGTGCTGCTCCACGGCTCCCCTGTGGATTTGCTGGCCTACGAATTTCAGATCTTCCGGGAGTTCCAGTCCCTGAACATGGCGGAATACCGGAAGGGAAGAAGCGGATTCTTCGACCGCTTCAGCCGTCGTTTTCCCGAGTGCCGTCCCAATATGCGCTTCCTCATCGAGTATCTGGAGCGGCGGCGTCCCCGGGTGGGCATCTATGCGGGTTCCTTCAATCCTTTCCACATCGGGCATCTGGCCATCCTGCAGAAGGCGGAGCTGATGTTCGACAAGGTCATTGTGGCGGTGGGTGTCAATCCGGAGAAGAATCCGGGCCGCCGGGGTGCCAACGGACAGGAGGAGGCCATGACCGTCAAGGACAAACTCCCCTTCCACGAGGTGGTCTTCTTCGATAATCTCATGGTGGATCTGCTGGATCAGGAATCCCAGTTCTGCGATGTGACCCTGGTCCGGGGCCTGCGCAATGGCTACGACCTGGATTATGAAATGAGCCAGCAGTGCTTCATGCAGGCCATGAGACCCCAGACCCGATCCGTCTATATCCCCTGCGACAAGTCCCTGGAACATATCTCCTCCTCCGCCCTGAGGGGACTCCGCCTCTTCGACTGCCACGGACGGGAGGAAATGTATTTCCCCCATCTCTACGACTACTACGGCAAGTCCGTCCAGGAACTCTTCGGTTAACGACTCATGCTCAGCTGCACCGATCTACGGGTCTGGTATCCCATTCGCCGGGGCGTCTTCCAGCGGGTGACGGGACACGTCCACGCCGTGGATGGGGTCTCCCTCCGGCTGGCTCCCGGGGAAACCCTGGGACTGGTGGGGGAGTCCGGCTGCGGCAAAACCACCCTGGGCAGAACTCTGGTGGGTCTGGAAAAGCCCACCGCCGGCCAGGTGTTCTGGGAGGGAAAGCCCCTGGATGCCCTCCCCAAGGCGGAACGCCGGGACGTCCGCCGGAATCTCCAGATGATCTTCCAGGATCCCTTCTCCTCTCTGGATCCCCGGATGAGCGCCATGGAGCTGGTGACGGAGGGACTCCAGGTCCACGGACTCTACCTTCCCGGCGAAAGCCGCCAGGAGGCCGCCGCTCGGCTGATGAAGGAGGTGGGCCTGGAACCCGAAACCATGTTCCGCTATCCCCATGAGTTCTCCGGGGGTCAACGCCAGCGACTCTCCATCGCCCGGGCAATCTCCCTGGAACCCAAGGTGGTGGTCTGCGATGAACCGGTCTCCGCCCTGGATGTCTCCGTCCAGGCCCAGGTGATCCGGCTGCTGGCTCAGTTGCAGAAGAGCCGGGGACTCTCCTATCTTTTCATCTCCCACGATTTAAGTGTGGTGCGTCTGCTGGCCCGCCGGGTGGCGGTGATGTATCTGGGGCGGGTGGTGGAGGAGGGGCTGGCCCAGGAGGTCCTCCAGGCGCCCCGGCATCCCTACACTCAGGCCTTGGTTTCCGCCATCCCCGTGCCGGGAAAATCCTCCCGGGACCAGCGGATTCTCCTTAAGGGAGAACTGCCCAGCCCTTCTCATCCCCCGGTGGGATGCCCCTTCCATCCCCGCTGCCCCTATGCCCAGGAACGATGCGCCCGGGAATGCCCCCCCCTTGCCCCCGCCGGCCCTCAGCGAACCCTGGCCTGCTGGCGAACGCCGGAAAGGATATCCCCCGAAAAATAGGGGGGAGGGCGAGAACAGGATTTGCCCCCCCGCCTATTGATCCTGCCACCCCTGCCGGGGTTCTGGGTGGTTGGTGATAGCGCCACAGACGGGGGATACCCCCGTGCCCCCGGTTCCCGGGAGAATCTTGCCCCCCCCGGGGTTCCCGGCCGGGATGTTTCCCGGCCTCCACCCACGGGCTAGACAAGCTTCCCACCCCGTAAACGGGGTCTCGTGTTTGGCGAATTTTAATGGAATCCCCAAAAAAACAAGTAAATCGATTTTC
>JAEDNW010000085.1:0-10486 GCA_016302315.1 Lentisphaeria bacterium | reverse complement strand
AGCCTCCCCAAAATCTCACGCCACCCCCCGGGAAGGATTCAGGTTGCTCCATTTTTTTGCACCCCCCGCCTGCGCCCAGCCCCCCCGACGAAGGGTGTCCCAGGAAACAAAATATCATAACATATTGATAATCAATATGTTATAAATAATTACCCCTGCCCCGCAACAGGGGACAGGGGTGTTTTCGGGAGAAGGGGATTGGGACTAGCAATGGAGACCGGCCTGGTATGCCTCCTGGAAGACAGGAAGGGCGCGCACCTCCCCCTTCTCGTAGGCGCCGGTGCCGTAGAGAACACCTTTTTCCACAGAGCCGTCCATGCAGTCCCGCATGAATCCCCGCAGTCCCTCCAGGGTGGCGGACATGCTTTCGTGGCTGGTGTCGGCGGCGGTGATAATGAGCCAGAATTCCGTGCCCTTGAAGCGTCCGAAATCGGCCCAGCGGGAGACCGTGCGGTCGATGAGGGCCTTGAGCTGGGCATCCATGGAGTAGAAGTAGACGGGGGTGGCCAGGACAATGACGTCGGCGGAGAGCATTTTCTCCACCAATGCGTTGGCATCGTCGTTCTGGACGCAGCGTCCCAGTTTTCGGCAGGCATAGCAGGCGGAGCAGAAGCCCACCTTCTTTTCGGAGAGCCGGACTTTCTCCACCTGGTGCCCCGCCTCCTGGGCACCTCGGAGGAATTGGTCGCAGAGCAGGTCGGAATTGCCCCCTTTTCTGGGGGAGGCGGAGAGAATGAGGACGTGTTTCATGGTCATTTTGTTAGGTTTTGACAGAGAAAAACGGCGATCGCCTCCTCCTCCGAGATGTCTTTTGGGGCTGGGAGGAGGGGGCTGGGGCCTTTATTTTTCCGTGGTGGGGGAAGACTTGGGGGGCACCAAAGTGAGGCGCTCCTCCACGAAAGTCTGGAGTTCCCCAGCCCGGCCTTGAATGCCGCCGCCAACGAAGGAGCCGGACTCCAGCAATTTGGCGCCGGACATCAATTCCTGGAAGTCCCTAGCCACTTGCTGTTTTCCCCCTGCTCCACTGGTCTGGAAGACGCAGAGAGTCTTCGTCTTGAGAATCTCCCGATGCTGAACAAGCCAGGTGCGCACCGGTGGGGCCATGGTGCCCCACCACACCGGAGTGCCCACGAAGATCACATCGTAGTCCTCCCAGGGAAGGTCCAGGGGGACGATGGGGCGGAGGGTTTTCTCCCGGCACTCTTTCTTCGCCTCCTCGGCGCAGGCGCGGTATTCCGCCGGATAAGGGGTTGCGGCGCGGATCTCGTAGAGCTTCGCTTGAGCCCTTTCCGCGATGGTCTCGGCGGCGAAGCGGGTGTTTCCGCCGGGGCTCCAGGAGAAGTAGACCACCGCAACCCTTCCCCGCTCCACAGGGATGGGGGCCGCCAGGGCCGACAGGGAGATTCCCGCCAGCAGCAGAGCCTTTGCCATTCGTTCTTTCATGTTGTTCCTCCACATGGGGTTGGGGGCACAGGGCCCCTTGGGGCGTTGACTTCCAACGCCCTCCCCTCTCTCTTCGGAGGCAAGGGAGGACGCGGATGTGCTCAGGAGAGGGGCAGGAGATTGACCAATCCCCCCAGGAGCAGGGAGAAGAGAAGGATGGAGAGAAGGTACAGGGCGAAATGCTTCGCCCCCAGGACGATCTTCAGGGCGCCCAGGTTGGTGATTTTGGTGGCGGGGCCGGTGATCATGAAGGCGGCAGCCGCCCCGGGACTCATCCCCTGGGCCAGCCCCTGGAGAATCAGGGGGATGGTGCCTCCCCCGCAGACATACAAGGGCACGCCCATGGCCGATGCCATCAACACCCCAAACCCTCCATTCCCTTTTCCCAGAAAGCGCCCCACGCTCTCCGGGGGAACGTAGCGCTGGAAGAGGGCGGAAAGCAGGACGCCCAGGAAAAACCAGGGACCAGTCGCCCGGAGATTGCGTCCCAGATTGAAGAGGAGCCGTTTGGGCCAGGCGGGGGCCACATCCCGGTTGGCGGGAGGAGCGAATCCCTGGAAGGAGAAGAAGAGCTTTCCCCGCAGGGTGTAGAAGGAGTGGACCAGGATGCCGGCGACCACACCGCAGAGAAAGGTGGCAACGACGCGGGTCGCCAGGAGGAAGCCGCCCAAGGCGCTGCTGTAGAGGAGGAGCTGGGGATTCAGGAGGATGCTGCTGGTCATGAAGGCGGCCAGGAAATCCTCCTGGAGCCCTTTGCGGGAGAAGGCGGCGCAGAGGGGGATGGTGCCATACAGGCAGAGGGGAGAGGCGATGCCCAGCAGGCTGGCCGCCCCAATGCCCAGCCACCAGGGAAACCGCCGCGCCGCCCCCTCGGCCCTTCCATGAAGCCACTCCTTGGCAAAGACCGACACCAGGGAGCCCAGCACCATGCCCAGCACCCAGTAGCCGAAGATCTGGCGCAGCTGGATGTCGAAGTAGGCCCAGAGGTAGACCGCTTCTCGCTGGAGGACGGATAGAATCATCTAGGGCAGTTCCACCAGACGGTAGGCACGGCTGCCCAGCTGGATCTCGGCGGCGTAGTCCAAGGTATGGAGGCCCTGGCGGGATTCGATGCGTTCGATGAGGGAGCCGGCGTCCTTCGCCTGGTAGACCATGTCGATGCACGCCTGGTCGATGGCCAGGGGATCCAGGGAGGCCATCATGCCGATGTCATGCATATCGGGGGCGGCGGGATTCCCATTGCAGTCGCAGTCCACGCTCAGGCGATTCATCACATTGATGAAAGCGATGTTGCGCCCTTCGTTCATGGCATAGCAGACACCCTTGGCCGCCTCCCCCATGGCCTCCAGGAAGGCCAGCTGTTCTCCCCGGAAGGAGCCGGAAGTGCGCAACCCGCCGGAATGGATGTAGATCTTTCCGCTTTCCTTGGCGGAGGTGCCGCTGCCGAAGCCAATGGAGAGATTTTTGATGGCTCCTCCGAAGCCCGCCATGGCATGGCCCTTGAAGTGGGAAATGACCAGGTAGGACTGGTAGTTCTTGAAGTTGAGCCCCACGAAGTCCCCCTTCACCAGGCGCTTGGCGCCGGGCACAGGGATGGGATAGGAGCCCTCCTCGTCCAGCAGGTCAAAGGGGGCGATCTCCAGAAATCCATGGTCCTTCACCACCTGCTTGTGCATGGCGTTGGTGGCCCGGCTCCCCCCATAGGCGGTGTTGCATTCCACAATGGTGCCCTTCACCGCCTGGACGGTGTCCTTGAGGAGGGAGGGCCGGAGATAGTGGGAAGCGGGGGGCTCCCCGGTGCTGATCTTCACGCCGGTCTTGCCCTGGGGCGTCCAGCCCAGGGCCTGGAAGAGCTTGAGCATTCCCTGGGAAGAGATGTCCCGTGTGAAGTAGACCACGGGAGCCGTCTCCTCCTTCGTTTCATGGGTCCGGTAGGTGGCCGCCCCCGGATTCTCCTTGGCTAGGGCGCAGAAGACCGACAGGATTCCCGCCAGCAGCATCCAAAGTTTCATTTTCATGTGGATTTCCTCCATTTTAGGGATTTTCATGGGCAGCGGTCTCTTCTTCCTGGGTGGCCTGGACATAGGCCGCCTCGTCCACCGCTTCAAGCCATTCCGTGCGTCCCTCCTTTCCCGGCACCTCCACGGCAAGATGCTGGAACCAGCCATCGGGCCCTGCCCCGTGCCAATGCTTGACCCCGGCAGGGATGTTCACTGTCTCCCCGGGACGCAGCCGTCGCGGAGTGGCTCCCCATTCCTGGTACCACCCCTCTCCCGCCGTGCCCATCAGGATCTGCCCCCCGCCCTGGCGGGCATGGTGAATGTGCCAGTTGTTCCGGCAGCCCGGAGCGAAGGTTACGGCAGCCACGGGCACGGGCTCCCCGGAAACCGGGGCAAGGAAACTGCGCCCCTGGAAATAGCGGGCATAGGCCACATTGGGCTCTCCCACGGGGAAGGGAGACCAGTCCGGGGGCAGGCAGGCGGGATCCTGGGGGCAGCGCACCAATCGCAGAATGGCCTCCACCTGTTCCTCCGTCAGGCCATTCTTCTTGCCCAAATCTATGTGGGCGCGCAATTGGGGAGCGGTTTCAGGCCGGGCGGCCAGGGCGGCGATGGTCACCAGTTCCCGGGTGCGCCAGGAGAGGCTGTCCCTGGCGAAGATATCCCCGAAGAGATGGGCCTTGAGATATTCATCCAACTGGGGATGGAATTGGTAGAGGGGGCCTTTCACGGGGCCTCCGCAGAGTTTTGTCTGGTTTTCCGTACCGAAGACCAGGGAGCTTCCGGCAGGCATGGGCCCATTGACGGGCCCCTCGTCCAGGGGAGTTCCTGCTTGCTTCCATTCCTCCGTGACCTTCATCAAGGTGGCGGCCGCATTCAGGGCCCGGGGGAATCCGCAGTAGGCATACAGCTGTCCCACCAGTTCTTTGGCCTCGTTCAGGGTCACTCCTGCCTGAAATCCCTGCTGAAAAGAGGCCTCCAGAGCCGCCTGTCCTCCCTGGGCCGTGGCCGCTCCTATGTACACCATTGCCTTCTCCTTGGGAGAAAGTACTTCCCCGGCCAAGGGCGCCGCCAACGAGACGCTTGCCAAGGCCAAACTTCCGAACAGAGCACGTTTCATGGTTTCCTCCTTGTGGTTCCTTAGGGCCTATTTCTCCGGGGGGAGAATGCCCGGCTCCTGGGAAATGGTGGCGGGATTGCACCTGTCCTCCCGCCTATGGGCCATCAATTCCTCATAGTATTTCCTCTTGTACTCCAAAATCTCCATCTGCTGACGCAAGACCGCCAACTGGGCTTTGAGCTTCCGCCCTTGCTCCACAATGAGCGCCGCCCGCTGGGGAATGGTGACATCCCCCTCCTGACACATCCGAATGTACCGACGCACTTCGGAAACCGGCAACCCCGTGGCCCGCAAACAGTGCACCAGCTTCAACCAGCCCAGGTTGTAGTCGGAGAAAAGACGGATGTTCCCCGGAGACCGACGCACCTCCGGAATCAACCCCGCATTGTCATAATACCGCACCGCATAGGGGGAAAGCCCCATCTTCTCCGCCAATTCCTTGACGGTGTACCGAGGCGTCCGGTCCGATAGACTCGCCAATGATGTCTTCAGCATTATCTTGCTCCTTGTCCTATGAAATTCCGGGAATTTTTCATACGTTACCCATTAGAGTTACTGTAAGTCAAACAAAAACAGGAAAAATTTACGCCCCACTACTCCAGGGTATTTTGTATTATGTTATAATATATTTATACTAAGGTAGTTATAACAATTTATCCCTCCCATCCTCCCGCCCCCTCCTGGCTTTGCCGCCTCTTCCTGGGTGTGGCAGGTAACCGGCCTTATAGTAACCCCATTCCCGCCCTTCTCTCTTTCGCCACCCAATTTTCCCTTTTCCATGAAAGTCTTTGTCTCCGGCTGCTTTGACATGCTCCATTCCGGCCATGTGGCTTTCCTGGAGGAGGCGGCAAGCCACGGCGACCTGTATGTGGGCATCGGCTCGGACCAGACCGTCTGGGAGCTGAAGGGGCGGCGGACGGTGTGTCCCCAGGAAGAGCGTCTCTACATGGTGCAGGCGTTGCGCTGGGTCAAGGAAGCCTGGATCAACCAGGGCAAGGGGCACCTGGACTTCCTGGAGGAAATCCGGACTCTCCGGCCCGACATCCTCTTTGTCAACGGAGACGGCTGGACGGCGGAGAAGGAAGCCCTGTGCCGGGAGCTGGGCATTCGTCTGATGGTGGGGAAGCGGCGTCCCCATGGCGCCCTGCCCGTCCGCTCCACCACTGCCCTGCGGCAGGAATGTGCCATTCCCTACCGGGTGGAGCTGGGGGGCGGCTGGCTGGACCAGCCGGATATCAGCCGTATTGTTCCGGGGCCGGTCATCACGGCCTCCCTGGTGCCCACCGTGGAATTTCAGGACCGCAGCGGCCTGGCCACCTCCTCCCGGAAGAAGGCCATGGAGCTGTGGCGGGGCGTCCTTCCCGCCGGTGACCGCATCGCCCTGGCCAGGACCCTCTTTGCCCTGGAGAATCCGCCGGGATGCCCCCACCTCTCCGGCTCCCAGGACCAGCTGGGCCTTCTGCTGCCCGGCATCAACCGCCTCTTCTATCAGGGCGGAGATCCCTGGCCCGTGGAAATCCAGAGCATCACGGAGGAGGAGACCCTCCATTTCGTAGAGGAACACCTCCATCTGCTGGCATTGCCCCAGCGTCCCCTCAGCTATGATCCCCGGGAAGGGGCCCGGCTCACCCCCCAGGGAATCCAGGAATTGTCCCTGGCCTCCCAGGAAATCTGGGAAGGGATTTGCGCCCGGGATCTGGAGCGCTGGGCCTCGGCCACCACCCGCTCCTTCCAGGCGGCCCTCTCCCTCTTCCCCCAGATGGCCACCCCGGAAGTCCGGGACGCCATCCAGGCCTTTCAGGGTCAGGCCCTGGGCTGGAAACTCACCGGAGCCGGGGGCGGCGGATACCTCCTCCTCATCTCCCCGGAGGAGATCCCCCAGACCCAACGGGTCACCCTCTGCCGAAAATGACTTCCCCCGATCCCCTCGCCCCCGCCGCCCTCACCCCTATCGGCGTCTTCCACGGCCACGCCAAATATCCCTATGACGTACCACGCCAGGGCGTACTGGCCGAAGACAATCTGGGATGGCTGGAACTTTTCCCGGGACACCATTTCGACATGGCCCTGGAGGGCCTGAAAGGATTCTCCCGCCTCTGGATCCTCTTCCTCTTCCACCAGAACACCGGACACTGGCATCCCAAGGTCCAGCCTCCCCGGCATACCCGGCAAAAGGTGGGCGTCTTCGCCACCCGCTCCCCCTACCGCCCCAACCCCCTGGGACTCTCCTGCGTGGAACTCCTGGATATCCACGACCATACCCTCCTCGTCCGGGGACATGACCTATTGGACGGCACCCCCATCCTGGACATCAAACCCTATCTCCCCTACGCCGACGCCTTCCCCCAGGCCTCCGCCGGATGGACCCGGGAACAGACCCTGCCGGAATACCAAGTCGCCTTCTCCCCCGCCCTGGAAGAAAAACTCCGCTGGCTGGCAGACCATGGACTAGCCTGCCTCCCCCAGTTCCTCCGGGAACAACTGGGAGAGGCCCCCGACGACCCCAAGAGACATCGGCTGCAACGCACTCCCCAGGGCGCCTGGGCCCTGGCCTACCGCACCTGGAGAATCCCCTTCCACCTCCAAGAGGACAAACAACAGGTCCTGGCCCTGGATCTCCTTTCCGCCTACTCCCCAAAAGAACTGCTCCCCAACACCCCCGATCCCTACGGAGACAAGGATCTCCATCGCGCCTTCCTCCTACAGTTCCCCCCGGCAGGAAAGGAGATTCTAGGGGCTAGATAGGCTAGATCCTCTAGAGGGGCTAGAGGCGCTAGAGGCGCCGGGGGTTCCCGCTGGCGCTTCGCCCCCGTCGCCAAGGCCTGTCCTGCCACCCCTACGGGGTTCGGATTCGATTTGGGCTCTGCCGGGGGTTCCGGTCGCCCCCTTGGCCCTCCCTTCACCCCCGTCTAGCGCTCCTCCCACCCCTGCCGGGGTTCAGGAGGATTGTCCCCCCCATCCCCCCAAGCGGGGGCGGGGAGGTTCCAGGGGCTAGATCCTCTAGATGTTCTAGAGATCTAGAGACATCCCGGGGTAGCGGCCCCGGGGGGAGCCAGCGGGGAATTTGAAAATCGGGAATCCCGTGGCATATTAAGCGGTCTTGCCAAAGGCCGTCTCCGGATTTTTGGGGATTCCCGTTTTTTCTCCGGTGACACGCCAGGCCATTTCCCCGTTTTCCCCAGGGACCCGGGGAGGCCAGGCAACCGATTTTCCTGACATTTCCCATTCATACCCAAGAGAACCCAGCATAGGAAACAGTTCCCACATGGCGAATTCCAAACCCCATCGTCTGCCCTCCGCCGCCAAGCACATGCGCTCCGATGCCCGCAAGCGCGCCTACAACCGTGCCCGGAAGACGAAGGTCCGCGACTCCGAAAAGACTCTCAACGCCGCCATCGCCGCCGGCGACAAGACCGCTGCCCTCACCCAGCTCAGCGATTGCTACAGCCAGCTGGACAAGGCCGCCAAGACCGGCGTGATCCACAAGAACAAGGCTGACCGCAAGAAGGCCCGTCTGGCCGCCCGTGTGGCCAAGATGGCCTAGCTCGCGGGAAACTAGGGTTTCTTGCGTCATGATCATCCCCGCCCCGAAACCGCGGGGATGCCAAGGGACGCCAAGACCGCGGGGGGATTTTCCTCCCCGGCTTTTGGCGTCCTTTTTGCGTACGCCCCCCAGTGGCCAAGGCCGGGAAAAAGTCCCGCCGGTGTTGGACAGGGCGACCTTCATCGGCTAAATTCTCCCTATTTCGCTGCGCTATGGAACACCACTGCAAACACCTCTTTGAAACCTTCGGGGAATCCTGCCGGAAACATGCCCAACGAGTGATTCTGAAGGTATCGGACGGCAAGGTTCTGCACCCTGTCACCTTCCGGAAGCTGCATGCCGACGTGGATGTCTGGGCGAAGTATCTGCAGGACAAGGGGGTGAAGGCGGGGGATCGGGTCGCCGCCATTTCCGCCAAATGCGACAATCACTTCCGCTTCTTCTACGCCTGCTGGAAGTTGGGAGCCATTGCGGTTCCCGTCTGCGAGACCTTGGGCAACGAGGAGATGTCCTTTGTGCTGAAGGACTGTTCTCCCAAGCTGGTGCTGGCCTCCGAAACCTACGGGAAGAAGGCCCGGGAGACGGCGGGGGATCTGCCCGTGGTGTTGTGGGAGACCCTTCCCCAGGTGACGGAGGAGGAGGCCGCCAAGCGGGAGATCCGGGTGGAGAAGGCGCCCTATGCCACGGAGGAGCAGGCCCTGAGCGCCATCGCCGTCCTCATCTACACTTCGGGATCCACGGGCATGCCCAAGGGGGTCATGCTCAGCCAGAGCAACCTGTGGTGGAACGCCATCAATGCCCTGGAGTGCTTCCCCGTGACCCCCAAGGATTCCCTGGCCTCCCTGCTCCCCTACTGGCACTCCTACGCCCTCACCTGCGAAATTCTGGCGGTGGTCTGGGCGGGCGCCAGCTGTATCCTGGCCCACGGCATGGCCGACTTCTCCCGGAATCTGGCCAAGTTCCAGGCCACCATCATGCTGGTGGTGCCCCGGATCCTGGATATGATGATGGCCGCCATGCGCAAGCAGATCGACGCCCTGCCTCCCCGGCGGAAAAAGCTGGTGGACAACGCCATCTACAACGCCAGCCGCATCTTCACCGCCGGAAAGAGCTGGAACGGCGGCATGTTCCGGATGCTCTACCACCACTGTTTCTACGATCCCCTGGTCTTCCGGAAGTTCCGCCAGGGACTGGGCGGAAAGCTCCGCTTCTTCGTGGCCGGCGGTGCCCCCCTGGATCTGGATGTCCAGAGCTTCTACAGCTTCCTGGGCATCCCCGTCCTCCAGGGATACGGACTCACCGAGGCCTCTCCTGTGGTGGCCTCCAATGAAATCGGCGACTACCGACTGGGCTCCTGCGGAAAGATCTGGAAGTGGGCCACTCCCGAATGGGGCGGCGACTACACCTTCAAGGACGAAGAGGGCAACCTGGGCAAGAATCTCCGGGGACAGCTTCTGGTGAAGGGACGCTGCGTCATGCAGGGCTACTGGAACCACTCCGACGCCTCCGCCAAGACCATGGAGAACGGATACCTCAACACCGGCGACGTGGCCCACGTGGACAAGGACGGATACCTCTTCATCCACGGCCGCAACAGCTCCATGATCGTCACCTACGGCGGGGAGAAGCTCCATCCCGAGGCCATCGAGGACGCCGTGAAGGCCTCCCCCCTGGTCAGCGAGGCCATGGTCATCGGCGAGAAGTGCAAGAGCGTCTACGTCTGCGTCAACGTCCCCGAAGAGCTTCGGAAGAAGAACAATCCCGAGGAGCTCTACCGGATGCTGAAGGCGGATGTCCAGGCCCGCACGGCGGATCTCACCAGCTACATGAAGCCCAAGGATGTCCTCCTGCTCCCGGACTTCTCCGTGAACGACGGCACCATGACCGCCACCCTCAAGGTGCGTCGCCACAAGGTCAAATCCCTCTACCGGAAGGAAATCGAGGAGTTCCTGGCCCGGAACGGCGAGGAGATCGCCGTGAAGAAGGATCTGGTGGTCCCCTCCAGCCGCATCGTGGAGTCCCTAGAGGACAAGAGCGATGTGGTCATCGGGGTGGACAACACCTTGAAGTAGTCCTGCCGCCGGCGCCGGCGGGAGTGCCTTCCCCTGGAATGAGCTTTTTCGCCGGCCTGTTTTCGTTTTTCTGAACTTGTTTTTTCACCTTCATGACCCGAGAGGAATTGCAGAGCAGAGTCTCCGCCGCCGCCCAGCGCGTGGAGCACTTGAGGGGGTATCTTTGACATCGCAGCCAAACGCGAGCGTCTGGATCTGCTTCAAGCAACCATGACCCGTCCCGATTTCTGGGACTCCCGGGAGAAATCCCAGCCCGTGGTGGACGAGGTCAGCCGTCTCAAGAACATTCTGGAGCCCTTCCAGCGGC
>JAEDNW010000084.1:0-10499 GCA_016302315.1 Lentisphaeria bacterium | reverse complement strand
CCGTCAGTGCTCCGGTGCGTCTGCTGGAGAGTCCCAAGGAGGAGCTCAGCCTGCTGGAGGCCTTCACCTGGCTTTCCCAGCAGCGGAAAAATCCCGATGCCCTGGTCTGGGAGTGGCGGATGGGGGAGTCCTTTCCCGCCTGGTGGGTCATGGCGCAACGGCGGCAGGTCCAGGGGGAGGCTTCTCTTCTCTCTGTCTGGCGAAGTCAGGAGCCGGGATGCACCCGGATGCGGATCCGCACCCAGGGAATCGGCCGCCTCGCCCTCCAGACCAACGAGGCGGGATTTTCCCGGGGAAAACCCATTGTGATAGAATTGGATGATGCCCGGGTGGGACTCTCTCCCCAACGAGGCTGGGTGACCTGGGAGCGGGATGACAATGGTGCCTGGATCACGGAAGGCCCCCTGGAACCCCCTGTCCTCTGCCCGGAAGAGGAATGGAATACCCTCCAGTCCTTCCTGGCTCAGCCCACGGTGCTGGTGGTGGGCACCGCCATCCCCGAGCATATTCCGTATTGGGAGACGGCGGCGCAATGGTTTTCCCAGGAATGGGAACGCCGCACGGGCACGCCCATTCCCATCCGGCGGGATGACGGGGTGACGGCGGCGGATATGCGGGAACGCCGGATGATTCTCCTGGGCAATGCCGAGGAGAACCGGTTCGCCGAGGAATTGCTGGCCCGGAATCCCTCCTTCCTCCGCAGACTCTTCCAGAAGCTGGAGCCGGAGGAGCGGACGGGAGAGGGAACCCTGGCCCTGACCCTATGCCCTGCCGATTCTTTCCTCCCGGGCACCATGGCCCTCCTGGTTGTGTCCAACGCCCCCGAAACGATCTCCCTGGCCCTGCCGCAACTTCTTCAGACGGAAGCCGGACGGGGACAATTCCTGCTGGTGACCCCACAACGAAGCCTCCACGGACGCTTCGCCCAGGATTGGAAACTTCCCTGAGGGGAGGCACTCTGCCCCGGCTCCGGAAGCGGGGGAGGTCACGGGAGTTTGGGCAGCGGGAGTCCCTTCCGCCACAGCTCCGGGGTGTGTCCCGGGGCGTCGTCATGCTCCGTCAGGGAGAAGATCCCCAGGGAATGGAGGCGCTGTACCAGTTCGTCGGCATACTCGGAGAAGGTCCAGGGGGCGGGTGGCAGAAAGCCCCGTTCCATGGCGCTCATGGCCAGGGGGAGTCCGGCGGCCATGAAGCGGCTGGCGTAGGTGAGGTTGTCCTTGAATTCCTGGTAGAGGGTTTCCCCCTCCCACCACAGCTCCCGGAGATCCTGGTCTGGCAGCCATCCCAGGGTGGTGGTGGTGTAGCAGTTGTCGCTTCCCCTGGCCAGGCGTATGGTGGTTTTCAGGTATTTGCGGATGAAGTCGGCCCCCGGGCCGTAGAAGGGGGCGATGAACTTTTCCATGAGGGTCCAGGTATCCTGGTCTGGATTCCACATCAGCTTTGAGAGCAGCCAGTTGCGCAGCTCCGGGAGATCGGCGGCCTTTCCGCCTCCCGGGCCGCTGCCATTCTGCTCGAAGATGGAGATGGCGCCGCAGTCCCGGAAGAATCGGAGATTGGGGCCCAGGGTTTCCCAGTTGGGGTGGGGCTGCCAGTATTTTCGGAAGACCGTGGTATAGTCCCACACCATCATCTGGCGGGCCAGGGGCGTCCATCCGGTCAGGTCGGCGTAGAGCTGGGAATTGGGGCCGGGGGTGGTGAGGGTCTGAAAGCTGGCCGCCTCGATGGTGCATACCCGGATGACCACGTTGTCCCGCGGGCGGATGGTCTTGGGGGGATGTCGGGTAAAGCGGTAGGCCAGGGTCTCCACCATGATTTTGGGGAATTCCTGGCCCACGGCATCCGCCACCTGATTGACCAGCTCCAGATAGAGATCCGTCAGGCTGCCCAGTTCCTTCACCCGGGCCTCGCAGCGGGGACACTGGCAGAATCGGGTGTTGTCGTTCTGGCTGATGGAGATAAAGCCCACATTGCTGTCCTGCCGCAGACATTCCAGGGTATTCTTCACCAGTTCCTGGCGCATCTCCGGATTGGTGAGGCAAAGCTGGGCGTTGGCCTTGCGCCCCGGCTTCTGGAAGAGATCCCGGCGGTAGGCGTACCACTCGGGGTGGAGGGAGAAGTATTGCTTGGGGGGCAGGAGTTGCTCGAAGGTATGGACGAAGAGGCGGAAGGAGAGATCCCGATAGCCTCCGAATCGGGGATCGCCGGGCTGGAAGCATCCGTTGTGCCGCAAGTGGGAGAAGAAGGCGGAATCGTTCCCGTTGACGGCGGTCTGCACGGACCGGACATAGAGGGAGGGGGCATATTGGGTGTCCCACGCCGGCACCTCCCAGGAAGGAAAGATCCGGGGCAGAACCGTGACCTCCGCCGATAGCCAGAGAACCCCTACGCTTTCCTCCAGAAACTCGTAGACGGCATACAGGGTGCCCCGGGGCCGGGCCCCGAACAAGTGGAGTGCCTCCCCCTCCGTCCGGAGGACAATCTGGTCTGGCTTCAATTCCTCCACGGCGGAATGCCCCGAGGCCCGAAGGCCCTCCTCGCTGGGCCCCACCACAAACAAAGGCCCCGAAAGCCCCTCCTCATACGGGATGATCGGCAACCGCACCCCGCTGCACTGCTCCAGATAGTCCTGCAGCTCCTGGGCGGCCGTCTGCTCTGGCAACGTCGCCTCCGGAATCACCGCAATCCGATACTCCTCCAGAGAATGAGAATAGGCCAGGAGGGAAAAGCACAGGAGGAAAAGAAGAACGTGACGCATGGCAAAACGGAAAACGGAGGGCGGAAGAAACGGAAGCCAGGGTGGAAGAGTGAAGACAAAGAGGTAAATTAACTCCACTTCCACAATACGCCAGAATAGCTCAGTTGGTAGAGCACTTGACTTGTAATCAGGCGGTCGTCGGTTCGATTCCGACTTCTGGCTCCATTACGTATCTGCGCTGGGAATAAACCACTTGAGATATATCACACGATTCCTTTTCGAGGCGCCTCCGGCGCCTCTTTTTGCTTTTCCCCCCTGGGTAAAAAGCTTGCCCGTCGTCACATTTTCGGCACAGGGGAAATAAGTGTGCGGGATGAGGCTGCGCCGGGCCGTACTCTGGCTTTTCGCGTCCCTTCCTGTGCGCCCAGGGCGTGGGGCGGGTTTCAGGAGGGGCGTGGGACGGGTTCCTTTGGGGGATGCGCGGAAAATCTTTTCCGGAGGGCGTGTACGGCGAGATAGAGGAGGGAGGCGACGAGCCAGGCGAGGAAAAAGGAGACCAGGGTATGGCTGAAGAAGTGGTTTCCGTCCATGGTGTGGCAGAGTCCCATGAATCCTCCCAGGGCGGCGGAGAAGGCGAATCCCCACCGGCGCTTTCGGGGGTCCTCGGGACAGAAGGCGAGTCCCATGAGGGAGAATCCTCCGCTGGCATGGCCGGCAGGCCAGCCGTGGAAGCGTTTCCCGTTGGGCTCCCGTCGGGTGCGGAAGGCCTGGAGAAGGGAGCGCTTGGGGCAGGTTCCCCCATATTGGAGGATTTTCTTGGGGTAGGGCATGCTGTTGTGGGACTTCAGGTTCGCCACAAGGCTGGGAATGGCCGCCATGCAGAGGAGGACATAGGCCCGCTTCCAGGGGAAACGCCGGGTCTTGGCAAGGCTCCAGAGGGCGGAAAGGAGGAGGAGTCCGGAAACGGCCCCGATGAGGCGGACGGGGATGGTGTAGTAGACCAGCCCAAAGCCCCGGTGCTTGTCCAGGGTCAGGAGCCACCCCCGTTCCGGGGAGTAGAAGAGATTTTGGATCTGTTCATCCCAGGGGGTGGTTTCCGCCAGGAGGATGGTCAGGGCGAGGAGGGCGAGGGGGATGGCCCAGGAGGTCCATCCCCGGAAGAGCCAATCCCTTTGCCGGCCAGGTAGGGAAGTGGTCGGGGGGCTCATTTTCCGGACTCCTCCCCCGGGGAGGCAAAGGTTCCCCAGCGGTCCAGGAGCATCTGGTGGCGCAGGCTGGTGCCCTGGTAGAAGAGGATGGCGCGCCGAAGGAGGGCATCCCCCTTCTCCGCAGGACGCGCCTCCTGGACCTGGACGAAGGGGACGGACAAATCCCATTGGGAAACCTCCGCCCGCCTCCCGGGATACAGGGTGATGAGTTTCCCGGTGGCGCCGTCCAGGAACCCCAGATGCTGGAAGGTGCCCGGGAAGGCACGTCCCCCGGTGGGGGGGAGCCGGCGGACATCCATGCCCAGGAAGGAACTTTCATAGTCCCAGTCCATGAGGGAGAAGAGGGTGGGCGCCAGGTCGATTTGGCTGCAGACCGCCTGGATCCTGGAGGGGGGGAGCAGGAGGGGGTTGTAGAAGAGGACGGGGATGTGGTATTTGTCCAGGGGGAGGGCCGCCCTGCCGCTGGTGCTGTGGCAGTGGTCGGCCAGGAGGATGAAGAGGGTGTTGGCGAACCAGGGCTTTTCCCTGGCCTTGCGGAAATACTCTCCCAGGGCGAAATCGCTGTATTCCACGGCGGCGAAGCGACGGAATTGTGGGGCGTCCAGTACTCCCTGGGGGAAGGTGTAGGGGCGGTGGTTGGAGGTGGTGAGGATGAATTGGTGGAAGGGGGTGCCTTGGCTATGGCGGCGGTCGGCGTCGTCCAGTGCCCATTGGAGGAGGTCCTGGTCGCAGGCACCCCAGGCATTGGAGAAGGTCTTGGGCTGGGAGAGTGGGGAGCGCGCGTCCTGGACTTCATAGCCGTTTCCCTGGAAGAAGGCCTTCATTCCATCGAAGCGGCTGTCGCCCCCGTAGAGGAAGGTGTTTGCATATCCCTTTTGCCGGAAGAGGTGTCCCAGGGAGAAATAGCCTTCGGGGTGGGGGCGTTTCACCAGGGACTGTCCGGGGGTGGGGGGGATGGAGAGTTGGATGGCTTCCAGGCCTCGGACGGTGCGGGTGCCGGAGGCGAAGCAGCGGGTCCAGAGCATTCCTTCCTGGGCCAGGGCGTCCAGATTGGGGGTGAAGGTCTTGTCGGGTTTTCCGCCCAGGCATCCCGTGAAGGCGGCGCTGAGGCTTTCCTCCAGGATGAGGACCACATTCCACTGCTTTTCCTCCCTGGGGGAGGCGAGGGCGCGCCGGATGTCCAGGCATTGTCCGGAGAGGAATTCCCCGCCGTCTGCGGCGAGTTCCTCCCTCAGGGCCTGGGAGTTTTCCTGGCGTGGCATGGTGAGGTAGAACTGTTCGTATTTCAGGGAATTGTGGTAGAATGCCCTGGCCAGGGAGAGCAGCCCGTTGCCGGCCGCCTCCGCCTGGATGTGGTTTCCCCGGAAGAGCCGTGTGAGGTCCCCCGGGGGGGCGAGGAGGGTGAGGGCGCCCAGGGCGAAGAGGTAGATTCCCAGGGCGATGAGGCCTTTCCGGCAGGAGTCCTGGGCCTCTTCCCAGCGTCGGTAGAGGAGGCTGTAGCGCTGGCAGAGCCAGGCCGCCCCCAGGGCAAGGAGGAGGATGGCGAGGAGGACCTTTCCCACGGGGTAGGATTGCCAGATGTTGGCGGTCACCTCCGTGGTGTAGGCCAGGTAGTCCACCGCGATGAAGTTCAGGCGGGAGTGGAATTCGTCCCAGAAGAGGAGTTCCGCCGTGGCGAGGAAGAGGAGCAGGAAGAAGTGGAGGGCCAATGCCCCCAGGCAGAGGAGTCGTCGTCCCTTGGGCCAGCGGCGGGGGACCAGGGCGAGGAGGAGTGCCAGGGGGGCGAACATCCAGCCGGCGGCCACCAGGTCGGAGAGGGCGCCGACGGCGAAGGTGAGGAGAAGGAGGGGGAGGGAGCGCTCCCACTCCCCGCCGGAGAGGAGGGCGATGGCGACCCTGGTGAGGAAAAAGGAGAGGAGCGCTGCCCCCCCAAGAAGGATAAGCCCCAGCAGCCCGCCGGGAAATTTCTTGGAGAGTTTTTGGCAGAGATAGAAGATGGTCTGGCTCATGGTGGTGGTACGCGGAAGGCAGACGGAGAGGCGGACGGGGGCTCCCCCCGTCCTTTTCCATAGGATATCCCCGCCATGTGACGGAAAGTATGCCGCAGGATTACCAGTCGTCAATGATGGGGGGGCATTTCCGTCTTCGGTGCGGGGCAGGTCTTCCCGGGGGGATTATGCTATGGGCTTTCCGCCGGGAGGGGCATTCCCTTCCCTCTTCTGCGCCGCCACCGGGCTTCCCTTGGACGGGCGAGGCTCCCTGTCCCGGGAAAGGCCCGCCCCGCCCTCGGGCATTCCCTCCCTCGTGTCTCTGCAACTCCCATGAAACGCCATCTCCCCTTCCCTCTTTGCCTCTTCCTTCTCTTCTTCTCGACCCTGCTTTCCGCGTCGGAACCCCTGCGCATCGCCCTCTATCCCTACGTGCCCGATCTGGCGCATTTTGAGGCGACGTTGCGGCAAGCCTGGAAAGCCCAAGGAGAGACCCGGGAAATCCAGGTGGTTCCATACGACTATTATGTGGATCCCTTCCCGGAAAATCTGGACATCCTCCCCACGGATCCCCTCTATCTGGAGTCCTACCTGGCGGAGGGGCGCCTCTTGCCCCTGCCCCCGGAAATGCTGCAGGACCAGGATTTCTTTCCCTTTGCCCGCCAGGCGGGCCTGCGGGAGGGCAGGCTGTATGGGGTTCCCGCCATGACTTGCGCCTCCTTCCTCTTCTATCGCCAGGGAGACCAGGCCGCCCAGGAGGCGCAGACCATGGCCGAACTCCTCCAGAAATGCGGCACCCCTTCCGGCGAGGGGCTGCTCCTGCCTCCCGGAGAGGGGCTCTATGCCTCCCTGGAATCCGTGGCGACGGTCTCCATCTTCGCCGCCAAACTGGAGAAGGCATTGGGCTCCCGGCAGGCCGCCCTGGAGGAACTGAAGGCCATGGTGGCCATGGGACGCCCCGAACAGGTGCAACTCTGGAAGGAAGACGACCCCTCCTTCCGGGAAAAGGCCTTCGCCCAGGGCGGAGGACGCTTCCTCTATGGCTACCCGGAGGCCGCCGCACACTTGACCCCCGAGGCCAGGAATTCCCTCCAACTGAAACGAATGCCCCAGGCTGACCACGCCTACTACGTGAATCTCTATTCCCTCTCCGCAAAGTGCCCCCGGGAAAAACAGGCCGACGCCCTCCGGCTCCTGGCCTTGATGACCAGCCCGGCGGTGATGGAACGCTCCATCGCCCCCCAGGGAAAGTCCATGCAGTACCTCCTGCCCGCCAGACCCTCCATCCTCCAAAAACTGGCGCACCAGGACCCCTTCTATGCCAAACTCCTCGCCGAACTCCAAAATCCCCAGTGCACTTTCTTCGGGCTGGACAAGCAGGCCAGGGAGACGCTCCGGGAACTGGGAAGCCTCTGCCAGAAGAGCCTGGGACTGGATATCCAGTAGGACTCCGGGGACAACGCGCAAAACGCAAAAAGGGCGGGCCATGCTTCGGCATGGCCCGCCCTTCTTTTGTCGCCCCGCCTCCTATTCGTATCGCAGGCAATCAATGGGATTCAGCCGGCTGGCCCGGTAGGCGGGATAGAAACCGAAGAAGATGCCCACCACCGCCGAGAAGGCAAAGGCCAGAATCACTGAACTCTCCGTGATGACAATCGGCCAATTCTGGATGTTGCCGATCATTCGGGCCCCTATGATCCCCAGGAGAGCTCCCAGAAAACCGCCCACGCAGGAGAGGGTCATGGCCTCCAGGAGGAACTGTAGCAGAATGTCCCCGGGACGGGCTCCAATGGCCATGCGCAAGCCAATCTCCTTTGTGCGCTCCGTGACGGAGACCAGCATGATGTTCATGATGCCAATGCCGCCCACCAGGAGGGAGATGGAGGCCACGGCCCCCAGGAGAAGGGTGATGGTGGAGGTGATGGTGGTCATCATCTCCGTGATCTCTGTCATGTCCCGGATGACAAAGTCGTTCTCCTTGGCTTCGGGAAGGCGATGGCGTTGCCGCAGCAGTCCGGTGAATTCGGTCTTGGCCTCCTCCAGGTCATCCATGGAGTGGAGGGAGACCAGGAGCTGGTTGATGTTGTTGAAGGTGCTTCTCTGGATGGTGCGTTTCACGGTGGTGTAGGGCATCAGGATGGCGTCATCCTGGTCCTGTCCCATGGAGTTGGAGCCCTTTTTCTCCATGACGCCCACCACCTTGAAGGCCATGTTGCGGACGCGGATGTTTTTGCCGATGGGGCTTTCTCCGTTGGGAAAGAGGTTGTCCACCACGGTCTGGCCCAGGATCAGGACCCGGCGTCCGCTTTGGATGTCATCTTCGCTGAAGAAGGTTCCCTCGCCCACATTCCATCCCCGGACGGTGGGGAATCCCAGGCCCACGCCGGAGATGCTGGTGGACCAGTTGTTTTCGTTGTAGATGACCTGGGCGTTGGCCCGGACCATGGGGGTCTGGCCGGCCACCAGATTGGGATAATCCTGCTCCAGCTGTTCTCCGTCCTCTGCGGTGAGGGTATTGGAGGCGCCGGCGCCCATGGAGGTGCCGCCCACCCGGAGGGCGTTGGGGAAGATCATCACCAGATTGTTGCCCATGGAGTTGATGGAGCTTTTCATCTGGTCTCCGGCACCGGTGCCGATGGCGATGACGGCGATGACGGCGGCGATGCCCACAATGATGCCCAGGGCAGTGAGGAGGCTGCGCACCTTGTTGCGCCAGATGGCCCGGAGGGCCACCCGGAAGATCATGAGGAGGCTCATCGGCTTTCTCCCTGGGGGGTGGTGGTTTGGTGCTGGGGATTGTCTTCCCGGATGATCTTTCCGTCTTTCATGACAATGCGCCGTTTGGCGTAGGAGGCGATATCGTCCTCGTGGGTCACCATGATGATGGTGATGCCCTTGGCGTTCAGTTCCTGGAGGAAGGTGATGATTTCGATGGAGGACTTGGTGTCCAGGTTTCCGGTGGGCTCATCCGCCAGGATGACGGGGGGATTGTTCATGAGGGCACGGGCGATGGCCACCCGCTGCTGCTGTCCTCCGGAGAGCTGGGCGGGGGTGTGGTAGAGGCGTTTGCCCAGTCCCACCATCTCCAGGAGTTCCAGGGCGCGTCGGCGTCGTTCCCTGGGGGAGAGGGGGCATCCGCCATAGAAGGCGGGGAGTTCCACCTGTTCCACGGCGCTGGTGCGGGGCAGCAGATTGAAGTTCTGGAAGACGAAGCCCAGCTTCTGGTTTCGGAAGCGGGCCAGCTCGTTCCGGGACATGGTGGAGACCTCCCGTCCGTCCAGCTTGTAGCTGCCGCTGGTGGGGGTGTCCAGGGCCCCCAGGATGTTCAGCATGGTGCTTTTGCCGGAGCCGGAGTGCCCCATGATGGCCAGAAACTCCCCGTAATCCACGTCCAGGGAGACGCCGTCCAGGGCATGGACGGTACTGTCTCCCAGGGCATAGGTCTTGTACATGTCTCGGATTTCGATCAGCATGTTCGTAGAGGTAGGGTGAAATCGGCGAGAGGGAGCATCAGTGGGGACCGCCGGGAGGGGGGCCTCCGGGGCCGCCTCCGGGGCGTCCGTTCCGGCTGGGGGGCTTGGGCATGAAGGGGTTGGAGGGCTGCTCGCTGGCGGCCTGCTTGGCGGCGGCTTCGCTCATCTTGCCCACCACCACCTTCTTACCCACCAGGGCGTCGCCGCCGGTCAGGATCACGGTGTTCACGCCGTCGGTGATGCCCAGCTCCACCGGGACAGGATGAATCTCGGTGGGGGAATCCGCCAGCCAGATGAGCTTCTCCTGGTCTCCCAGGGAGCGGGGCGGGCGGCCCTGTCCGTTGCCGGCTTCGGCGGCCTGGGGAGGCGGGGCGGAAGGCAGGGCCCCATCGGGGGGCGTGAAGCGGGTGGCGGCATTGGGGACCAGGACCACATCGCTGGCCTCCTCCACGATGATGGAGAGATTGGCGGTCATGCCGGGGAAGAGTTTCTCCTCGGGGTTCTCCGCTTCGATGATGACGGGGTAGGTGACCACATTGGAGGTGGTTTCGCTGGCCAGGCGAATCTGGGTCACCTTGCCGTGGAACTTCTCCTTGTAGGCGTCCACGGTGAAGACCACCCGCTGGCCCACCCGAATGTTCCCCACATCCGCCTCGGGAATGGCCGCCTCCACCTGCACCCGGGTGAGTTCCGTGGCCACGTTGAAGAGGCCGGTGGCATTCATGGAGGAAACCACCGTCTGCCCCTCTTCCACGGAACGGTCAATGACGATGCCGGTGACGGGGGAGGTGATGGTGCAGTCCGCCAGATTCTTTTCCGCGGTGCGGACGCTGGCCTGGGACTGTTCGATGGAGGCCTCGTTGCTCTTCAGGGTGGCCACCAGTTCGTCGTAGCTGGCCTGGGCGTTGTCCAGCTCGCTTTCCGTGGCCATCTCCTTGGCGAAGAGTTTCTTCAGGCGTTCCAGCTCCTTGCCGGCCAGGGTCAGCTGGGCCTGGGTGCGTTCCCGGGAGGCCTCGTTGTTCTTCAGCTGGGCCCGGGCGCTGGCCAGGGCGGACTCGTAGGTGTCCGGATCAATAAGGGCGATGACCTGATCCTTGACGATGCGGGAATTGTAGTCCGCGGAAAGGGAGATGAT
>JAEDNW010000083.1:0-10532 GCA_016302315.1 Lentisphaeria bacterium | reverse complement strand
TTTCTGTTATAATACCGGAATCACGTAGAAAAAGGGGAAAGGATGGCAGGATTTCGCGCTCCGTCCCCTCTTTCCGTCATGGGCCTCGGAGAGGGGAAGGCATGCCGGGAAATATCCTGTATTTCAGATGCGTCCTTCCTCTTTTGTGTGCCAGCTGGTGTCCTATCGGTTTTGTGGAGATATAGGGGGAGGGAGGCATTCCCATTTCCCTGCGAGTGCATGTTCATGTGCGGGAGACGCAAGAAAGAAACAACGGAGTTCCTGCAGGGGGATCTATCCCTGCCGCCCATGAAGACGCTGTTGTCCACTGCGGAGCTGGTGCGGGGCTCGACCTCCTGTGCCACGGGGGCGGTATACCTCTGGCGGCGAGGAGAGGAACGCTATCTGGTGAAGACCTTCTGGACCAACGGATGGTTTTCCCGGGCGTTCTTCGGGCATCGGGGCATCGCCAATGAATGGCGCATCCTATGCGCACTTCGGAAGGCGGGGTTTTCCTGCGCTCCCTTGCCCTATGCCCGGATTGGGGACCACACCATTGTCATGGAGTTCATCGACGGGAAGAAGCTGGAGAGCCTTCACCATTATGCCAGCCGGGGCGAAACCCCGCTTTCCCCGGAGGTGTATCGCACCCTCAAGGAGGCGCTAGCCCAGCTTCACCAGGGCGGATTCGTGCATGGGGATTTCCGCCGGGCCAATGTGATGGTGGCTTCTGCCGGAGACAAGGTCCGGATTATCGACTGGGCCACGGGAATGGAAGCCTCGGATGCGGAACATTTCCTTTATCGCCAACTCCAGGAGTCCGACAACTATTCTCTCGTGAAAATCCTGAAGGATGCGGCCCCGGAACTGGTCTCTCCCGAGGAGCTGAAGGAGACGGCCCCTGGATTCTTCCTGAGAGTGGGACGCTTCCTGCGCCAGCGGATCTACCGGGGATGGATCAAGCCTCTCTTCCGACGGGGACGGGATAGGCATTCCCACCCCGCCGAATAGGCGGAGGAAGGCTAGGGAACCCGCTCGTGCCGTCGTCGGGCCGGGGCGTATTGGTAGAAGTATTCCCTGAGGTAGAGGCCGTTGAGCAGAATCTCCGAGGCGAGAGTCCCCTTTCGCCATTGTTTCCGTCCCTGCTCCACCTCCTGGGCGGTGAGGCGCAGATTGCCGTCCAGGTCCAGGGGATGCAGGACGGTCTGCGCCTGCTGGAAAACATAGGAGTCCTCCCGGGTCAGAATCCACAGGGCCAGCTTCCCTTCTTCCCCTTCTTCCAGTTCCCGGGCCAGGGGGAGGAGGAGTTCCAGGGTCTCCCCTTCATCCAGGAGGGCGTCTCCGTTCCCCAGGGAGGGCAGCAGCGAACGCACTTCTTCCGTGATGTCCTGGACATAGCCCGACATATCCTCCAGGGTATATGCCTCGTAGGCGAGAAAAGGCGGGAGCTGGGTGCCGTAGGGGAAGAAGAGCAGGAAGGTCTCTCCCGGGGAGGGGGCGGGTGCCGGGGCGGAGACCAGGGGAGGGCGGGTGAAGGAGAGCCGGAGAGCGGGCTGGCTAGAGGTCTTGGGCTCCCCGGCTTCCTCCCCCGGGAGCAGAGTGACTTCCCATTGGAGATGCGCCGAGGGGGAGTGGGTGCTCAGGAGGGAGGCATCGTGGAAGAGGAAGCGGGAATAGGCGGCGGTGGTGTAGGAGCCCAGAACCGGGGCGATTTCTTCCTCCTCCTGGTCGTTGGTGCGGGAGAGGAAGGCATCCCGAATGACATAGGGGCCATCTTCCTGGGCATGGAGGAGGGTATGGCGCGGGTAGGTCACCGTCACCTGCCAGCTGCCGTTTTCAGTTCGTCGGGGATTCCCTGAGGCCTGTCCCAGCCACTGTCCACTCGGGGAGTAGAGGGGGAGGGTGGCGGCGGGCATGGTGTTTCCCTCCGGAGGAAGAAGAGGGAGGATGTCCAGGGTGATTTCCAGGCGGGCTCCCAGGGGGGTTCCGGAGGGGAGAATCCGTTCCTGGCCGGTGCCGGGAAGGGTTGCGCCCCAGGAGAGTCCCCGGTAGTATTCCCGGCTTTCCGGGGTGACGGTCTGGGGCTCTGTCCAGGTGGCCAGAGGGATGGGGGTGATGGTGGATTCCCCGTCACCCAGGAAAGTGAGCTGGAGATTGGTCAACATCCAGGGGGTGTCTCCGGCGGGCCTGGGGAGAGCCTCCTCTTCGAAACGGAGCTGGCATGCCTGGGGGATTCCTGCCTGGGCCAGCCACTGGTCTCCCCGGAGGAGGAGGGTCTTTCCGTCCTGGGTGGCCAGGGTGCCGGTCAGGGCATAACGCCCGGCCAGGGAGACGGTGACGGTGGTCTCAAAGAGGAGATCCTTCCCTCCCTGGGGGGTGTCCTGCAGACGTTCCTGCCATGGCGTGGAAAGCTGGACGCTCCCTCCGTAGGTCTGGACCACCAGGCGGGAAGCCAGGGTCTCCCCGTCCCCGCATGGGGCCGTGACGAGGATTTCCCAGGTGCCCGGGCATCGGGGGGAGAATCGGGCTTCGTGGAGAGAACCCTCGTCCCGGGGGCAGAGCCACTCCCTCGGGAGTTTCTCCTGGGGGGCGTCCAGGGAGAAGGCCTCCCATTCCAGGAGGACCGGGCCGTCCTCATCCTCGGGACATTGGACTTGGAGAAGAAGTTCTCCCGGCGGGGGTGTGCGGGCGGGGGTGACGTTCTCCAGGAGGAGTTCCCGGGCGGGCTGGGTGAAGTTTCCCTGACAGAGCAGGGTCACCAGACGAGGGGTGGCCTGTTCGGGGGCACGGAGCGTGAGAATCGCTTCCCCGGAAAGTCCGGCGGAGAATTCGCCCCAGAGGGGAGCCCCCTCAAAGAATGGCGTCTCGTCGGCGGGGAGGGTGTCCAGGGAATGGGAGACTTCCTCCCCGGGAAGCTGGAGCTCTCCCTGGGTTCCCTGGGCGGCGGAGAGAAGCAGTAGGGTGACGGGGCCCGGCGCCAGGGGAAGTCGGCGCTGGCCAGGCTCCCCTCCGGAGAGCAGGAAGGTCCAGCTGCGGGTGGGCAGGGCGGCATCCGGCGTCTCTTCTTCCGCAGCGGTGGTGGTGGCACTCCGGGTCTTGGGGGTATGGGGAAGGGTCTGAAGAATCTCCTCCACTTCCTCCTGCAGGAAACGCCCCAGGATCCGGATGACCTCCGGGGCCCCGGCCCGGACAATGGAGGAGTGGTCATAGAGGGAGGTGTCCTGGGAGTCCAATGGGGATTCGGGCACCTGGGTCCTCAGGGCATGAGCGCTGGCTACCGTGACCACGCCGTCGTTGGGGGTAGGCAGATGGGAGAGCTTCACCAGAGTTTTGTAGGTGGTCGGGAGATTGTCCGTCTCCACCATGCCCATGATGGTGCGTAGGGGGACGGTGGGGCTGCGGTAGATCTGGTTGAAGCGCAGACAGTCCTCCGTGCGCAGGGAGCGGAAGCCGGGGGAACTCCGCCGGGCGTCGGCCACCTTGTCCGCCAGCAGGCTGAAACTCTTTTCCAGGAGACCGCTGGGGTAGGAGATCACATCGGCCACCCGGCTGCCCTGATTGGGGGTGCTGATCTGAAGCACGCTCTTCACCTGGGGAGAGGCGAGAGCCACCGCGTCAATCAGCACCCGGGCATCCAGACCCCCTTTGCTGTGCCCCACCACATGGAATTTCCGGACTCCCCAGCGCTGGGTCAGAGACTCCAGCTGCTGCTGAAGGAGCATGGCGTTGAGATCGGGGGAGGCGAATTGGGGGACATACGCCAAATGGGAAGGAACCCCCAGGGACTGGGTGAGCTGGGTGGCAAAGTCGGACAGCATGTCCTGGAGGTCCGTCCAGCCGTGGACCAGGAGGACAGGGGAGGGGGCGGGAATGAACAGGGCCTGCCAAAGTTGCCCCAGGACCCAGATGCTGGTGTCGTTGGCGGTGTCCACCAGGATTTCCAGATGGTTTTCGGCGGTCTCTCCCGGGGCTCCCGGAAAATGGATCCACTCCAGGGGGACGGAGAGGAGATTGTAGTCCAGGTGATCCGTATCTCCCTTCAGGGTGCCCAGATAGTGCCCGTTGAGGTAGACCATGTCCACTTCGGGCATGATGGTGGGTTTCCCCTCGTCGTGGGAATCGCAGTCATGGGCGGGGATGATGAGGGTGGCCTTGGCGGGCATGAGCCCGTTCCGGGCCATGGTGAGGATCTGCTCCCGGGATCCGAAGTATCGGGGGATTTTGATGGTGGCCTTGTAGGAGCCCCGTGGCCCCCATATCCATCGCTCCTCCTTCTCCTGGTGGACAAACAGGGTCTCCGTGGAGGGGATGGCGTCTTCGTCGGCTTCCGTCAGGGCGCCGGCGCCCCGGAGCTTCCGGGTCTGCGCCCATTGCCGGGGCGTGGGACAGGGGAGGGATTCCGGGGGACTGGCGCTGTCCTGCCCAGGGAGAACTACCGGGAGCAGCAAGAGGAAGAGAAGAGGAAGGGATCGGATGGACATGGCGTTTTTGGGGAGGAGGCTTCAGGGAAGGAGAGGATAGTAGTGTCCGCTGCTGGTGTCGTAGCCGTAGGCCAGGGCGTTGCCCAGAGGGATGGCCTCCAGCAGGAAGGCGGAGGTGGTTTTCCCGGCTTCCCATAGGGCACGCCCCTGGTCCAGTTCCGTCTGGGAGATCTGCAGATCCTGGTTCTCGTCAAAGGGATGGAGGGCCACTAGGCCAGTTTCCTCCAGCCGGTCGCTGAGGCAGTGATAGAAGAGGAGGAGAGAGATGGCGTCCTCCACAGGCAGGCCCTCTTCCTGGGGGACAGGATTCTCCTCCAGGGGGAAGGTCAGGGTGAGGGTCTCTCCCGGGGAGAAGTCCCCGTTTTGGTCTCCGGTGGTCCAGAGGCAGTCGAAGGCCTGGGCGGAGAGATCCAGGCCGGCATAGGTGGAGGCCAGAAAGAGCCCCTGGGCATCGGCGGGGAAGAGGTGGGAAGTGCATTGGTAGTCCAGCCCCACCGCAAAGCCGTCGAAGACGCAGTCTTCCTGGTAGAAGAAGGCGGGAAGGATGGCGGAGTCGGGGGGACAGGAGAACTGGAGGGTGGCTTCTCCCTCCCCCAGGGAGAATACCAGCCCATGCTGGCGGGTCAGAAGGGTGGATTGGCAGAGAGGGCGGAAGAGGGCGGGGGCGTAGGAGGCCGTGGCATATGTGCCTTCCACTTCCCGGAATCCCTGGGAGGTGAGAAGGCGGAAGTCCCCAAGGCTGTAGCTGCCCTCCTGCTCGTATTGGCGCAGATTCCCTCCGTGAAAGGAAAAACAGGCCCGCCCTTCCTCGTCCACCGGCGCCGCAAAGCGCCCCGCCTCCTGCCCGTCAGGCAGCCTCAGGGTCCCATAGAGGAATAGGGCATCCTCCGGCGGAGGAGAGAGAAGCAAGGTGATGGACAGGGTCTCCCAGGTGTCCGGAGGCCAGAGGGCCGGCTCCACCAGCTGGTCCGTTCCCTGGAAGGTGATGGCGGCAAGAAGGGGGCAGAGGCACAGAAGAAGGAGGCTGGGAAGTCGTTTCATGGGAAAGGGGAGAGAAGAGAGGACAGGGGGGGGGGAAGGGGATGCTTTTCTTGGCCTGGGGCAAAGATAATACAGCGCCATGAAGAAGGGTAGTCAACATATTGGAAGTCATGGATTTTATAACTTTTGTGGAATTCTGTGGATTTTCGGGAAAGAGGCGGTGTCGGTGTCCGCCGGGGGGGAAGGGCTGGCTGCCCGAAGGGGTGAAAAATATACATAACATCATTGTAATAAATAAGTTATAATAATTCTCAAATGGGATCTTCCTGGGGGGCGCCCGGGGATTATATTCCCGGAATCCGTGACATGGGTATCCGGATGCCGCGGCATGGGGCCTTGCCCAGGCCGGCGCCGGGTTTCCCGGCGGAAAATCCGTTTTTCCTCTTTCTTTTTGTTCTCTTTCCTTCCGATTTAGGGACGATCCGTATGATGCAGTTGCTGACGGGCCGTGGAGGCCTTCCGGAAATTCACCTTCAGAATTCCCATGGGCGTTGTGAGATTTGCCTCATGGGGGCTCATGTTTTGAGTTATGTGCCCCAGGGGCATCGGGAAGTACTGTTTCTTTCGGAGAAATCGGAGTATAGCCCTGTGGGGAAGGCGATTCGCGGGGGAATTCCCCTGTGCTGGCCCTGGTTTGGCCCGGCGGATCCCTCCCGGATTCCCGGCGCCGCCACGGCCCATGGCTTCATCCGCCAGGAGATGTGGCAGCTTGCTTCCTGGCAGGAGAGCCAGGAGGCCACGGAGGTGGTGCTGGAGGCCCGGGATACGGAGGCGACCCGGAAGGTCTGGCCCTATGCGTTCCGGGTTTCCCTTCGGGTTTCCCTGGGGGCGCAGCTGACGCTGGCCCTCACCACGGTGAATGAAGGGAGCCAGCCTTTCTCCTACGAGGAGGCCCTCCATACCTACTATGCCGTGGGAGATTGCCGGGCCTTGTCCATCCAAGGATTCCAGGGATGCGAGTTCCGGGACAAGGCACCCGCCACGCCTCCCGCCCCCAATCCCCAGCCCGGGGAGATCACCATCACGGAGGAAACCGACCGGGTCTACTTCCACTGTCCGGGAGAGGCGGTGATCCTCGATCCTGTCATGGGTCGGCGCATCCGGATTCAGAAGGAGGGCAGCGACACGGGGGTGGTCTGGAATCCCTGGATTGCCAAATCCCGCCGGATGCCGGATTTCGGGGATGAAGAATACCGGAACATGGTCTGCGTGGAGAATGCCAACGTGGACTATGACGGGCGTCGGCTGGCGCCGGGGGAGAGTCATGTCCTCCAGGTGCGGATCGGCGTGGAAAGCCTCTGATCTTTCCCGGCTTCCCCTATGGCGTCCGCCGACTTCAGCCAATGGCTGGCCTTGGCCTGTTCCCAGGGAGGAAGCTGGGGATATCCCCTGGTTTTCCTCCTCATGGCCGTGGAGAGTTCCTTTATCCCCTTCCCCAGCGAGGTGGTGATGATTCCCGCCGGATTTCTGGCCGCCCGGGGGGAGATGGGGTTGGGAAGCCCCTTCTGGGATTTCTGCCTGTGCGTGGTGGTGGGCGTCCTGGGGGCGCTGGCGGGCGCCTACGGAAACTACTTCCTGGCCCGGAGCCTGGGGGAGCCCTTTCTCCGCCGGTACGGGCGGTATTTCTTCCTGAAGCCCCAGGTCCTGGACCGCTCCCAGGAAATCTTCCTGAAATACGGGCGCCCCACCACGCTGGTCTGCCGCCTGCTGCCGGGAATCCGGCAGTTGATTAGCCTGCCTGCGGGAATCGCGAAGATGCCCCTGGGACCCTTCACGGTCTACACCGCCCTGGGCGCCGGAATCTGGAATGTCATCCTCACCGGAGCCGGATTTTTCCTGGGACGCCAGACCACGGAGATGGACTACGCTGAAATCGTGACCCGGGGAAAGGCCCTGGTGATGCAGCACTACGGCTGGCTTCTCCTGGGAATCCTCCTTTTCCTGGTGGCCTATTTCGGCCTCTCCCGCTGGATTATGAACCCCGCTTCCTCTCAAAAACCATGACTCCCCTGGTGATTCTGGCAGTCTCTCTGGCCCTCCTCCTGGGGCTCGCCGCCGGATTTCTGGCGGGCCGGGCGGGATGCATTCCCCGCCGGGAGTGGGAGAAGGAACGGGAGGCGCAGGCCCGGGAGGAACAGGGGAGGCGGGATGCCTTCTCCGCCCTCTCGGCCCAGCAGCTGCAGAGCCAGGCCCAGGAGTTTCGTCTGCGTCAGCGGGAGGATCTGGCGGGGTTGCTGGAACCCTATCGGGCCCGGCTGGAGGGGCTTGTCCAGGAATTGCGGGGGTATCAGCGGGGAAATGTGGCGGAGCGTTCCGCCCTGCAGGGGCGGATGGAGGAGCTGGTGCGCCAGACGGCCAGCATCGGGGGAGAGGCGCGCCGCCTGACCACCATTCTGGCCCAGGGAACCAAATCCCAGGGGCTCTTCGGGGAGCAGGTCCTCAGCTCGCTTCTCCGCTCCTCCGAACTCCAGGAGAATGTCCAGTTCTTCCTGCAGCGGGCGCTGCGGGACAGCCAGGGAAAGCTGGCCTTGGATGAGGAGGGAAGCCGCCGGATTCCCGACTGCATGGTGGTGCTGCCGGACGGCGGCGCCCGTCTGCTGGTGGACAGCAAATGCAGTGCCTCGGCCTATATCCGGTGGCGGGAGGCGGAGGGCGAAGCCGCCCGGGAGACCGCCCGGAAGGAGTTCCTGAAGGCCATGCGCAGCCACATCGACGACCTGGCCCGCAAGGACTACGCAGCCCATCTGCGCCAAAGCCAGGAGTGCCCCGTGGTGGATTGCGTGGTCATGTTCGTGCCTCTGGAATCCATGCTTCAGGCCGCCCTGACGGAACAGCCGGAACTTCTGGAATACGCCTCCGCCCGGAAGGTGCTGTTGACGGGGCCCCTGAATCTGATGGTCTGTCTGCGGGTGATCGGCCTGGCGTGGGGGAGCCTTCGCCTGGAGAAGAACATCCGCCAGATCCACGCCTCCACAGAGCAGCTGCTGGAAAGTGTCAGGAATTTCCAGGAGTATTTTGCGGAGGTGGGGCAGAGTCTGGAGAAGGCGAAGGGAAGTTTGGTCCAGGCCCAGCAGGCTCTGCTGGGGCAGAGCGGGCGGGGCCGTCGCAAGAGCCTGCTTCAGTGTGCCGAGGAGATTCGGAGTCTGCGGCAAAACGGTGAAGGGGAGCGTTTCCCCGGGGAGGAGTGATCATGAAGTGGGGTTTGCGGATTCTGGTGTGGATGGGGGTAGTACTGGGATGCTTCGCCCAGGACGGGGAGAATGTGCGTGTCTGGTTTGACGGCACCCAGACGGGACTCTTCGAGATCCATGAGGGCCAGGGGGTCTGCCAGGGGGAGGCAGAGGGCCTGTTCCTGGGGGAGGCCCCCTCCGGACCGGCGTTGGACTGGCGGTTCCTCTTCCCCCGGAACGCAAAACACCCCCGGGGAAATGTGGAGCTGGTCTTTTCTCCCCAGGATTTCCTGCCCGGGGAAATTCTGGTGATGGAAGCCCGAAATCTGGGGACGGAGAATCTGCGCTTCCAGGCACGCATGGCCAACTACAGCGAAAGCTATGCCTGCGGAAGCGCCTTCCGGGTGTGGGCCTCCCCCTATTCCCGGGAACTCCCTGCCGACGGCGCCTGGCATCGCCTGGAATACCGGTGGGATGATACCTGGATCCCCAATGAGCCGGACTACCCCACCCCCGTGGGACCCCTCAATCGCCTGGATTTCATCGCCGTGGGCGTCTCCGCCGGCGTCCCCCTCCATGTGGAGATCCGCCGGATTGCCACCGAGGATCCTGTGCCCTGTGTCCCCGTCCCATCCTTGGCCTCCCCCTGGGAACTGCCCCAGGCCTTGACGGCGGGACAGCCCCTGGAGATCTCTGGCTGGACGGTCTCCTTCCCGGGACGTGCCCCCATCGAGAATCGCTGCCGGCTTCAGCTGCGTCCCCTGAGGGCTCCCGTGGGCCAGTGTCCGGTGGAGTGTCTCCTGGAAGGGGTGGACCGGCAGGGGGAGACGTGGCGTATTCCTCCCCAGCAGGTGCCCCTGACCCCCTATCTGTTTGACGGAGAATACCAGGTCTCCCTCTGGTGCGGGGAGGGGGAGTGTGTCCTGGGGAAGACGGAGGTGCGGCAGGGAGTGGCTCCTGCGGGGCTGGCGGAGTTCCGGCGCGGGGAGTGGAAGGGCGGCCCCATGGTCTTCCAGGGAGACACCCCGCTGCCCATGGTGATGAAGGCCACCTTCTGCCACGGAGGAGAGTACCGGGGGCCCCGGCTTTTCTCCCGCCTGGGCGTGGACCAGTTCAGCTTCGACGCCACGGCGACGGACAACACCACCATGCTTCACAGTGCCTGTGTCAATCCGTCCCCGGGAGTCTATGACTTCCGGCAGCTGGATCGCCGTATCCTGGAGTATCTGGCGGTGAATCCCCAGGCCTATTTGCTTCCCCGGGTCTACCTTTCCGCCCCTGCCTGGTGGCTTCAGCGCCATCCCCAGGCCCAGGTGCGCTTCAGCAACCGGGAGGGCCGTTTCTTTGTGTCCCAGTCCAACTACGGGCGTTCCTTGCCCTCCTGGGCCTCTCCCGAGTGGCGTGCCTATGCCTCGGAATCCCTTCGCCGCCTGGTGGAGCACATTGCCCAGGCTCCGTATGCCTCCCGGGTTATGGGGCTCTTCCTGTGCAGCGGCGTCACCCAGGAGTGGATGCAGTGGGGCGATTCCAGTCCCTACATGGGGGATTATTCCCCTGCCGCCCAGGAAGCCTTCCGCCAATGGCTGCGGGAGAAATACGGGGACGACCAGGGATTGCAGCAGGCCTGGCAGGACCCCGGGGCGACCCTGGCCACGGTCACCCTGCCTACCCGTGCCCAACGGGAACAACGCCTCCCCGAAAGCCTGGATTTGCGCTCCCCCCAGGATCCCGCAGACCGGAAATGCGTGGATCATGCCCTGTGGAACGGAGAGATGACCGCCGACACCATCGCCCAGCTCTGTCAGACTGTGAAGGAAGCCTCCCAGGGACGTATGCTGGCCGGCGCTTTCTACGGATATCT
>JAEDNW010000082.1:0-10613 GCA_016302315.1 Lentisphaeria bacterium | reverse complement strand
GCCCTCTATGGCACCGTGGCCCTGGATCTGGTGGCGGGCCCCTCCGAAATCCTGGTGGTGGCCGACGAAACCGCCAATCCCGCCTACGTGGCGGCGGATGTGCTTTCCCAGGCGGAGCATGGCTCCGGCCGGGAGCAGGCGGTGCTGGTGTCGCCCAGCCGCGCCACACTGGAGGCGGTGCGGGAGGAGATTCTCCGGCAGGCGGCCTCCCTGGATCGCCAGGAATGTGTGAACAAGGTGCTGTCCCGGGGCGTCTTTTTGGTGGAGGCCCGGGATCTGGAGGAGGCGGCCCGGATCGCCAGCCAGTATGCGCCGGAGCATTTGGAGCTGCAGGTGGCGGATCCCTGGGCCCTGGCCCCCAGGATCACGGCGGCCGGCGCCATTTTCCTGGGAAGCTACACCCCGGAACCCGTGGGAGACTACGTGGCGGGCCCCAGCCATGTGCTGCCCACCGGAGGCACCGCCCGCTTCTTCAATGGCCTCACCGGTGACGCCTTCTTCCGGCGCACCAGTCTGATTTCCTATGACCGGGAGGCGCTCCTGAAGGAGCAGCCCGCCCTGGCCCGCCTCACGGCCGCCGAAGGCCTGGATGCCCACGGCAACTCCGCCGCCATCCGGAAATAATCCCACCCGCCACCTCTCTCCCTGGAACCTCCCATGCGCTTTGCTTTCCTCGACGATCTCCATGCCTATCTGGAAAAGGAACTGAATGCCTCCCTGCCGCCCCTGTCGGTGGATCTGTGCCCCGAGGGCATCCAGGGGGATGTGACTCTCTCCTGCTTCCCACTGGGCAAGGCCCTGCGCACCAACCCCATGGCCCTGGCCGCAAAGGTGGGGGAGCGTCTGTCCGGTCATCCCGATGTGGAGAAGTGCGAGGTGGCCAAGGCCTTCCTGAACATCACTCTGAAGCCGGGCGCCCTGATGCGGGACACCGTGGGGAGGGACATTCTGGCCCAGGAGGTGCTGCCCGCCGAGGAGCGCCGGAAGATCCTCATGGAGTTCAGCGCCCCCAACACCAACAAGCCCCAGCATCTGGGCCATGTGCGCAACAACACCATCGGCATGTCCACCGCTTCCCTTCTGAAGCGGGCGGGACACCAGGTGGTCCAGGTGAATCTGGTGAACGATCGGGGCATCCACATCTGCAAGTCCATGCTGGCCTACCAGCGCTTCGGCGAGGGATGCACCCCGGAAAGCACCGGGAAGAAGGGGGACCATCTGGTGGGGGACTTCTACGTGCGCTACAACCAGGAGCTTTCCCGGCAGATCGCCCAACTGAAGGAGGAGCGCCCCGAGCTGGCGGCGAAGGAGTCGGAGGAGTTGTTCCTGGAGACGGAGCTGGGCCAGGCCACCGCCAAGATGCTCCAGGACTGGGAGGCAGGAGATCCCCAAGTGCGGGCCCTCTGGGAGAAGATGAACGGATGGGTCTTCCGGGGCTTCGCGGAAACCTATCAGCGCATGGGCATCGCCTTCGACAAGCTCTACCTGGAAAGCCAGACCTACAAGCTGGGTAAGGATATCATTCTCCAGGGACTGGAACGGGGCGTCTTCGAAAAGCGGGCGGATGGCGCCGTCATCATGGATTTCCATGATCCCTCCTTCGGCACCAAGGTGGTGCTCCGCAGCGACGGCACCAGTGTCTATATCACCCAGGATATCGGCACCACCCTGCTGAAGCAGCAGGATTTCCAGCCGGATCAGCAAATCTGGGTGGTGGGAGACGAGCAGATCTACCACTTCAAGGTCCTCTTCACCATCCTCAAGGCCCTGGGATATCCCTGGGCCGACCGCCTGACCCATATGGCCTACGGCATGGTGAATCTGCCCTCCGGCAAGATGAAGTCCCGGGAAGGCACTGTGGTGGATGCGGACGACCTCTTTGACGAAATGGCCCGCCTGGCCCGGGAAGCCACTCTGGAACGGGTCCCGGAAGGACAGGAGCCCCCCGCCGACCTGGAGGAACGGGCGGATATCATCAGCATGGCCGCCCTGAAGTTCATGCTCCTGAAGGTGTCCCCCCGCACCACCATCACCTTCGATCCCAATGCGGCCATCAAATTCGAGGGAGACACCGGCCCCTATGTCCTCTATGCCTATGCCCGGCTCTCCTCTCTGCTGCGCCAGCCCGGCGTGGCGGAACTGCGGGGACAGACCCCCTGCTGGGAGGTGCTCACCGAGGGCCCGGAACGCCGCCTGGCCCTCCTCTGCGCCAAGTATACCGACGCCCTGGCCAAAGGCGCCCGGGAACTGGATACGTCTGTGGTGGCGGCCTATCTCCTGGATCTGGCCAAGGGCTTCAGCGCCTTCTACAAGAATTGCCCCGTGAAGAGCGCACAGGATCCCCAGGTGAAGGCCGCCCGGGTGGCCCTCTGCGAAGCTACCCGCCAGATTATCGGGGACGGACTCCATACCCTCACCATCCGCACCCTGGAAAGCATGTAGAAGCCCACCGTCCCCGCCACACGGCGGGGGACGGAAAGAATAACGCCACCCCCGTCTATCGATCCTGCCACCCCGGCAAGCGGGGTTCTGGGGTAGATGGTGATCACGCCACAGACGGGGGATTTTGCCGGAGTTTCCCCAAACAGAATCCGTCCTTCCCTCAGAGGAAATCCTGACGCTACACAATCCCCCGCTCGCGGGGGACACAGGGGGCATCCTTGTGAACCCCGGCAGGGGTGGGAGGATCGATAGACGGGGGTGCGGGAGCCACATTCATGTGGCGACCAAACCCCCGGTAGGCGATAATAAAGAGTCCGAACCCCATTTACGGGGTGGGAGGCCCGAATACCCCGTGGGTGGAGGCCGGGAATGCCCCGGCCGGCAACCCCCGGGGGATAGGATCCCCCAATGGTCTAGAATGGGCAAGCGTTGGTGAGACTTTCGGGCGTTGACGGCCCATTTGGCGCCGGTACTTCTAGAAGGATTTATCCTACAGGGGATGGCGGGATGGGGAGCGGGGAACCCAATTTACCCCGCGCGCGTGCGCGCATACGCCCCAGACCACGTTCCCCGGGGTGGCCATGGGCCGGGGAAACAACGGGGCCAGTGGGGGCGTGTCCCTGTGGATTCATTCCGGGGTAAAAGGGGCCAGGAAAGTTTTTGAATTTTTGGCTGGTTCATTGCTTAATTTTTCGCTGGTGTGATAGAATACGAAAAAGGACCGCCGGAAGGGAAGAATTTCCATGTCGGGATACATGTCTATTCTTCTCTCTTGTTATCAGGAAAACAGACATCATGGGTGATACAAAAAAAGAGCAAGAGCGTGAGGAGTTGCATCGTGCCATATGGGCCATCGCTGACGAGCTTCGCGGGGCGGTGGACGGGTGGGATTTCAAGAGCTATGTCCTGGGCACCATGTTTTACCGGTATATCTCCGAGAATCTGACCCATTATATCGATGGGGGGGAACGGGATGCCGGCAATGCGGGATTCGAGTATGCCCGCATGTCCGATGCGGAGGCGGAGAAGGCCCGGGAGAGCCTGGTGGAGGAAAAAGGGTTCTTTATTCTGCCCTCCGAGCTGTTTTGCAACGTCACCCGCAGCGCCGACAATGACGAGAATCTGAATGAGACCCTGGAGCGGGTGTTCGTCCATATCGTGGAGTCGGCCACGGGTTCCTCTTCCGAAAGCGACTTCGCCGGGCTCTTCGATGATTTCGATGTGAACAGCAACAAGCTGGGCGCCACCGTGGCCAAGAGAAACGAACGCCTGGCCAAGCTTCTCCATGGCGTGGCGGCGATGGATCTCGGCGAGGTGAAAGACCATGACATCGACGCCTTCGGGGATGCCTACGAATATCTGATGACCATGTATGCCTCCGGGGCCGGAAAATCCGGGGGCGAGTTCTTCACCCCTGCCGATGTGTCCGAGTTGCTGACCCGGCTGGGCACGGTGGGCAAGACGGAAATCAACAAAGTCTATGATCCCGCCTGCGGCTCCGGCTCCCTGCTCCTGAAAGCGGAAAAGGTTCTCGGCAAGGATGCCGTCAGAAACGGCTTCTTCGGCCAGGAAATCAATGTCACGACGTACAATCTCTGCCGCATCAATATGTTCCTCCATGATGTGGGCTTCGACAAGTTCGACATCGCCTGCGATGATACCCTGACGGCCCCCCAGCACTGGGATGACGAACCCTTCGAGCTGATTGTTTCCAATCCCCCCTATTCCATCAAGTGGGCCGGGGATGACAACCCGCTGCTGATCAACGATCCCCGTTTCTCCCCTGCCGGGGTTCTCGCCCCCAAGTCCAAGGCCGACCTTGCCTTCATCATGCACTCCCTTTCCTGGCTGGCCACCAACGGCACGGCGGCCATCGTCTGCTTCCCCGGCATCATGTACCGTGGCGGGGCAGAGAAGAAAATCAGGAAGTATCTGGTGGACAACAACTTCGTGGATTGCGTCATCCAGCTCCCCGGCAATCTGTTCTTCGGCACCACCATCGCCACCTGCATCATGGTGCTGAAAAAGGGAAAGCAGGACAACAAGACCCTGTTTATGGATGCCTCCCATGAATGTGTCAAGGTGACCAATAACAACAGACTGAACCCGGAGAATATTGAGCGCATTGTGGCTGCCTTCGCCGCCCGGAAGGAAGAGGCCCACTTCTGCCATCTGGCAAACTACGAGGAGATCGCCGGCAACGACTACAATCTTTCCGTGTCCACCTATGTGGAAACCGAGGATACCCGGGAGAGCATCGACATTGTGAGGCTCAATGCCGAGATCGAGGAAATCGTGGCCCGGGAACAGCTCCTCCGGGAAGAGATCGCAAAGGTGATCGAAGAGATCGAGGTGGGCGCATGAACGAGAACTATAGGGAAGCCGTGAGAGCCATCAAAACGGCAATTCTGAGAAGCCAAAGCAGGGCCGCCCGATTCACAAATGCGGAAATGCTTTCCCTGTATTTTGCCATCGGCGGGTATGTCTCCGGTAATTCCCGGAAAGGCACTTGGGGAACAGGGGCAATTGAGGAAATCAGTGCCCGTTTGCGGGAGGAACTTCCTGGACTACGTGGCTTTTCCTCGGGAAACATCAAGCTTATGCGTCAGTTCTTTGAAGCATGGCAGCCGTATTTACAGACCAGCGCAGAGTTTCTACGGGAACCAAAATCGGTAGCCACGGCTATCGATTTGGAACAGACCGATGAGGGAGGTCTGGTCATTTCTCCAAAACGATTGCTGTCGGCTACCGATTTCCCGATGGAAGATTTCATGGGGATCAGCTTCACGCATCATATGGAGATACTTCACAAAACCAAAGAACGGGAGGAAAGGCTCTTTTACGTCCATGAGTGCGCAACAGGACACTGGAGTAAAACAGTCCTGCGCGCCAGACTGCAGGAAAATCTATATCAACACCAAGGGGCGTTGACCAATAACTTTTCCGTGACGCTGTCAGGCGATAAGCAGTACATGAAGGCCATCCAGACCTTTAAGGACGAATATTTCCTGGATTTTATCCACACGGAAGAACTGGATCTGACCGATCCGCAGGATTTTGACGAGCGGATTCTGGAAAAAGAAATCATCCGGAATATCCGCAATTTCATCCAGTGTCTTGGATCCGGCTTCTGTTTTGTCGGAAACCAGCACCGCATTGAAGTGGACGGCGAGGAGTTCTTTGCCGATTTGCTGTTTTTTCAGCGAGATCTGAAAGCATTGGTTGTGATTGAACTGAAAAACGGGAAGTTCAAACCCTCTTACTTGGGACAACTCAACTTCTATTTGTCGGCTTTGGATGAAAAAGAGCGAAGGAATGGAGAAAATCCGTCCATCGGAATTCTTCTCTGCCGAGAGGCAAATAAAAGCGTTGTGGAACTGGCTATTCGTGACTATTCCAAACCGATGGGAGTAGCCACTTATCGTACAGCGGACGAACTGCCTGTCAATTACAAAATCCTTGCCCCCATTTTCGAGGAAGTGCCAAAGATGCTGAATGAAGCGGAACATCCGGAGGGAGGAGACCAGAAATGAGCCGACTGACGGAACAGATGCAGAATCTCTGCCCTAATGGGGTGGAGTATAAGACACTGGCCGAGCTTTTTCAAACACGGAATGGCTATACGCCTTCTAAGGCGAACAAGTCTTTTTGGGAAAACGGGACTGTTCCATGGTTTCGCATGGAAGATATCCGCGAAAACGGTCATATCCTTACAAAAGCCACACAGATGATATCACTGGATGCGGTAAAGGGAGATTTGTTTCCAGCCAACTCTATCATTGTGGCAACATCGGCGACAATTGGTGAACACGCTTTAATTACAGTGCCGTCTTTGGCAAACCAGAGGTTTACCTACCTGGTTCTGAAACCAGAGTATCAAGATTTATTCGACATAAAATTCCTATACTACTATTGTTTTAGCTTGGATGAATATTGTAAGAAATGTTTGAACAAAGGGAATTTTGCATCTGTAGATATGAAGAAATTTGCGAAATTCCGAATCCCCGTCCCCCCTCTGGAAGTCCAGCGTGAAATTGTCCGGATTCTGGACAATTTCACGGAGCTGGAGGCGGAGCTGGAGGCGGAGCTGGAGGCTCGCCGCCGCCAATACGAGTATTATCGTGATAAGTTGTTGAGTTTCAACGAGTTAGATAAAATAATCGAGGAGGGGGGGGGGAGAGTAGAGATTCTGCCGCTAGGTGAGGTATTTGAGATGAGAAACGGATATACCCCTTCTAAGAACAATTCCCAATTTTGGGAAAATGGATCCATTCCATGGTTCAGGATGGAAGATATTCGGAAGCATGGAAGAATATTGTCTGATGCCATATCCCATGTAACCAATAAAGCGATAAAAGGGAAAGGTCTTTTCGAGGCGGGGAGTTTTATCCTGGCTACAACGGCAACGATTGGCGAGCACGCCCTTATAATTGCTGATTCGCTCGCGAATCAGCAATTCACGAATTTGAAAATTCGTAAATCGCTGGTGGGGAAATTTAAGATAAAATATCTATTTTACTACTTATTTATCGTTGATGAATTTTGCAAGGCCCATACAAATAATTCCAGCTTTGCCTCGGTGGATATGCATGCCTTACGGGAATGCCCAATCCTGATTCCTCCCATAGAAGTTCAGGAGCGCGTCGTTTCCATACTGGATCGGTTTAATGCCCTTTGCAACGACATCTCCGATGGTCTACCCGCGGAGATTGTGGCTCGGCGGAAGCAATACGAGTATTATCGGGACAAGCTATTGACCTTTCAGGAGGCCGGGGCATGAGTCAGTACAACATCATTGCGGCCAGCGACGAGAGCACCGTAGTCTCGGAGTATACGCCGGCGGGTTCTCGTTCTGACAGTTTTCAGAGCGAGGCGGCGCTGGAGAAGGAATTCATCCGTCTGCTGACGGAGCAGGGATACGAGTATCTTGCCATCCATGATGAAGCCAGCCTGATTGCCAACCTGAGGAGGCAGCTGGAGCGTCTGAACGGCTATGCCTTTACCGACGGGGAGTGGAAGCGTTTCTTTGGGGAGACCCTGGCCAACGCCAACGAGGGGGTGGTGGAAAAGAGCCGCACCATGCAGACCGACCACGTCAAGGTGCTTCACCGGGATGACGGCGCCTCCAAGAACATTCAGCTCATCGACAAGAGGAACATCCACAACAACCACTTGCAGGTCATTCACCAGTATGAGGAGAGCCAGGGCAAGTATGACACCCGGTATGATGTGACCATCCTGGTCAATGGCCTGCCCCTGGTTCATGTGGAGCTGAAACGTCGCGGGGTGGCCATTCGGGAGGCCTTCAACCAGATCAAGCGCTATCAGCGGGACAGTTTCTGGGCGGCCAGCGGCCTGTATGAGTATGTGCAGATTTTCATCATCTCCAATGGCACCCACACCAAATACTATTCCAACACCACCAGAATCAGCCACATCCGGGAGATGGGGGAGTTGGCGAAGCAGAAGTCGAAGAAGACCAGCAACAGCTTTGAGTTCACCTCCTTCTGGGCGGACGGCAACAACAGGGTCATTGCGGATCTGGTGGACTTCACCAGGACCTTCCTGGCCAAGCACACCATTCTGAATGTGCTGACCCGGTATTGCGTCTTCACGGCCGAGGAGATCCTGATGGTGATGCGCCCCTATCAGATTGCGGCGACGGAGCGCATTCTGAACCGCATCCAGGTGTCCGCCAACTACAAGAGGACAGGGACGACGGAAGCGGGGGGATACATCTGGCACACCACGGGAAGCGGCAAGACGCTGACCTCCTTCAAGACCGCCCAGCTGGCCTCCGCCCTTCCCTTTGTGGACAAGGTTCTCTTTGTGGTGGACAGGAAAGACCTGGACTATCAGACCATGAAGGAATACGACCGCTTTGAGAAGGGCTCCGCCAACAGCAACGCCTCCACCAGGATCCTGCAGCGGCAGCTGGAGGACAGGGATGAAAAGGGCGGCTTCCATTCCTACAAGATCATCATCACCACCATTCAGAAGCTGGACAACTTCGTGACCAGGAACAAGGGGCACGAGGTGTTCAACAAGCATTGTGTCATCATCTTCGACGAGTGCCATCGCAGCCAGTTCGGGGACATGCATGCCAAGATCGTCAAGGCATTCCGCCGATACCATCTCTTCGGCTTCACGGGCACGCCGATATTCGCCGTCAATGCCGGGAAAGGGAAGCACATGGCCATGCTGACCACGCCCCAGACCTTCGGGGACCAGCTCCACGCCTATACCATCGTGGACGCCATCAATGACGGTAATGTCCTGCCTTTCCGCATCGACTATGTGAATACCCTGAAGGAGAAGGCGGACATCCAGGACAAGGATGTCTCCGCCATAGACATAGAGAAGGCCATGGGGGCGCCGGAGCGGATTCGGGGAATCGTCCAATACATCCTGTCGCATTTCGACCAGAAGACCAAGCGCAGCAGCTTCTACTCCCTGAAAGGCAAGCACCTGGCGGGCTTCAATGCCATGTTTGCGGTCAGCTCCATTCCCATGGCGCGGAAATACTACCAGGAGTTCCAGCGCCAGATCGGGGAGAGCCGCCGACCCTTCACGGTGGCCACCATTTTCAGCTATGCCGCCAACGAGGACGACCCCGAGGATCTTCTGCTGGAGGAGGGCTTCGACACCGATGCCCTGGATCAGACCTCCCGGGACTTCCTGGAAAAGGCGATCCAGGACTACAACACCGCCTTCCACACCAATTTCGACACCTCCGCCGACAAGTTCCAGAACTACTACAAGGACTTGTCCATGCGGGTGAAGAACCGGGAAGTGGATTTGCTGATTGTGGTGAACATGTTCCTCACGGGCTTTGATGCCACCACCCTCAACACCCTGTGGGTGGACAAGAACCTGAGGATGCATGGCCTGATCCAGGCCTATTCCCGGACCAACCGCATTCTGAACTCCGTCAAGACCTACGGCAACATCGTCTGCTTCCGGGATCTCCAGAAGGCCACGGATGATGCCATCGCCCTCTTCGGCGACAAGGACGCCGGCGGGATTGTGCTGCTCAGGAGCTTCCAGGACTACTGGAACGGATATGTGGACAACGAGGGCAAGTTCCACCCCGGCTATGTGGCCCTGCGGGAAAAGCTGGAGACGGAATATCCTCTGGGCGTCCCGATTGTGGGAGAACAGGCGGAGAAGGAGTTTATCCGGCTGTTCGGGGCGATCCTCAGCATGAGGAACATTCTTTCCTCCTTCGACCAGTTCGAGGAAATGGAGAGCATGGGGGCGGGGGATCTGCAGAACTATCAGAGCATCTACCTTGACCTCTACGAGAAATACCGCAGAAGGAGCCAGGGGGAGAAGGAGGACATCACAGACGATATTGAATTTGAAATCGAGCTGATCAAGCAGGTGGAAATCAACATCGACTACATCCTGATGCTGGTGGAAAAATACCACGAGGGCAACTGCGAGGACAAGGAAATCCTTTCCTCCATCCGCAAGGCGGTGGATGCCAGCATGCAGCTCCGCAGCAAGAGGGAGCTGATCGAGGCCTTCATCAGCCATGTCAATGTGGGCACCCAGGTGGACGCCGACTGGCGGAGATTTGTCCTGGCCCAGGAAGAAAGTGACCTGGCGGAGATCATTGCCAGCGAGCAGCTGAAGCCGGAGGCCACCCGGAAGTTTGTGGCCAATGCGTTCCGGGACGGGTCATGGAAAGCATCGGGAACCGAGATCGACAGGCTCATGCCCCCCATGTCACGCTTCACCGGGGGCGGGGTTCGGGCAAAGAAGAAGCAGGGGATCATTGAGAAGCTGAAGGCGTTCTTCGAGAAATACTTTGGCCTTGGGGTGGCGGAGCTGGAAGCCGAGGAAAAGGCGCTGTCCGTTCCCGAGGAAAGCCCGTCGGCCTATCTCATGGCCGCCGAAGAACATGCCCCCTACGGGGAATGAAGTGACGGACGCCCCTCTGGCGGGATGGGGGGGCTTTGGCGCGGCATCCTCCCCTGCATATGGGAGCCGAAATAACGCCACCCCCATGGGTTCCCGGCCGGGGTATTCCCGGCCTTCACCCATGGGGACAACGGGCCTTCCACCCCGCCCACGGGGTTCGGATTCGTATTTTTGGCCCTGCCGGGGGGGGCCGGCCGGGAACCCCCGGGATGGCGGGATGGGGAGCGGGGAACCCAATTTACCCC
>JAEDNW010000081.1:0-10623 GCA_016302315.1 Lentisphaeria bacterium | reverse complement strand
ATCGCCCTGTCACGGCGAAGGTCGTGGGTTCGAGCCCCATCAACTCCGCCAGTCTCCTCTTTCGTAAAGGTCATATTTTCTGCGTGGAGTTGTAGCGCAATTGGTTAGAGCATCGCCCTGTCACGGCGAAGGTCGTGGGTTCGAGCCCCATCAACTCCGCCAGTCTTCTTCGGCCGCCGTGGAATCCGTTCCCCGGCGGCTTTTTTTGTCTCCCCCTTTTTCCCATGGAACTCTTTTTTCAGGAAAAGCCCACTCCGAACCAATGGTGGGACTGGCATTGGCAACTGGAGCATGCGGCCCGGACCCTGGAGGAGGCCGCCGCCTATTTGGGAGTCGCCCCGGAAACCCTGGGCCAGGGCCGGAAGGGGCAGGAGGCCTATCCCCTTTTCGTGACGCCGTACTACCTTTCCCTGGCGGAACGCCCCTCACCCCAGGATCCCATTCTGCGCCAGTGCCTTCCCTCGGACGAAGAGGTGGAGCAGCAGGCCGGGGGAGAGGCGGATGCCCTGGCGGAGGAGGCCCATTCCCCCGTCCCCCGGCTGGTCCATCGCTATCCCGACCGCGCTCTCCTGGTGACGGGCAATCTCTGTGCCCTCCATTGCCGGCATTGCATGCGGAAGCGGGACTGGGGACATCCCCTGCCGCCGCTGACCCAGGAGGAGCTGGACCGGGTGGCGGAATATCTCCGGGAACATTCCCAGGTGCGGGAAGTGCTGATTTCCGGCGGAGATCCCCTGATGCTGCCGGAGGAGAATCTCCGTCAGATTGTCCGCACCCTCTCTTCCGTGGAGTCCGTGGAGATTCTGCGGTGGGGGAGCCGGGTGCCCTGTGCGCTGCCCCAACGTGTCTCTCCCCGTCTGGCGGCCATTCTGGCCAGCGGCAAGCCGGCCTGGCTGGCCTGTCATTTCAACCATCCCCGGGAGTTGACCCGGGAGGTGCAGGCGGCCTGTGATATTTTGAACCGGGCGGGGGTTTCCATGGTGAATCAGAGTGTCCTTCTGAGGGGAGTGAATGACGAGGCGGAGACCCTGGGCAGGCTCTTCACCTCTCTGCTGCGCTTCCACATCAAACCCTACTACCTCTTTCACGGAGATCCCATCCAGGGAGCCATGCACTTCCGCACCGGCCTGGAGAAGGGACTCCAGATCATGGATCAGCTCCGGGGACGCATCTCCGGCCTGGCCCTCCCCGCCTTCGCTTTCGATTTGCCGGGAGGCGAGGGCAAGATCCGCCTTCAGCCAGAACAGTGCCTGGGACAGGACGGGACGGGGTCTCCCCTCTTCCGCTCCTGGCAGGGAATAACCATCCCCTATCCCCAGGGATGCGGCGAATAACCCCCATGCCTTGCCTCTCTTCCTTACTCCCCGTAACCCTACAAGACAATCTGTAACCCTATGAGAAAATCTCTCCTTGCTTGCTTTTTTTCTTTTCTCGCCATGACCACCCTTCTTGCCCAGTCCATCTCTATTCCTGCCTGGTTTGACCAGGAGGTGGAAAAGGTCCAGCAACGCATCCAGCAATGGCAGGGAGAAGATCCCGTGGTTCTCTTCCCCGCGATCACGGATGTCCATTCCGGTGGCCGGGACACCTATCGCCATGTGGCCTATCTGAACCATGCCGCCAAAACCCTCCCCTTTGATTTCATTGCCGATTTGGGGGACATCGGCCTGGATGTGCCGGCCACCAAGGAGCTGGAAGTGGCGCTGCCGTTCCTGCAGCGTCATGCGGATCTCCATCACCAATTTTCGGGAATCTCCATCAATCTGGTGGGCAACCATGACCAGAACCGGAATGGCGGCCCGGGAAACGGCTTCAACGACCGGGAACTGGGAGAGATTTTCAACGTGCCTAGTCTGCGGAAGTCCACCTCCCTGCGGCAATTGACCCTGGCGGACAACGGGACCTACGGCTTTGTGGACATCCCCGCCCGAAAGGTGCGGGTCTTCTTCCTGAATACCAGCGACCGCCAAGATCCCGCCTACTACACCGTCTCCATCCCCCAGATGCAATTCCTGGCCTATCACATGCAATTCACCGAACCGGGGTGGACCGTGCTGGTGCTCTCCCATTACTGCATGTGGGACGACCTGGGAGCCTGGGCCCGGGATACCATCCGGGGCGCCCATTGGGAAACCCTTCTGACCCTCTTCCGGGAGTTCAATGCCGGCGGAAAAGGGGAAGCGGAAGGGGTGAAGTGGGATTTCTCCCGGAATGTGAACTGCCGCATGGTCGCCTACATCACCGGGGATTCCCATTTTGATGTGACTGAGGTCCGTGACGGCATTCTGGTGGCCATCTCCCAGGGCTTCGGCGGAGTCTCCCCCATCGATGTGCCCCGGTGGGCCTCCCGGGTGGATTTCGATCCCGCAAAACAGACCCTGGTGGATATCGTGGCGGTGAAACCCGAAAAACGGGAAATCCGCATCTTCCGCCTGGGCGCCGGCGGCGAGGCCAGGGACCGGAAATTCTCCTGGTAATCCCCCGCTCCCTGCCGGACCGCATTCTTCCCCTCTCTCTCCTGTTTTCTCCTATGGAGGGAGGAGGGGATTTTTATTATAACTACTTAATAATGAACAAATTATAGATATTCATCCCATGGCATTGGGGGGGGTGGGCCGGGGGAGAGATTTCCGGATTTGTCTTTGGCGTCTTTGGGAAGGGGGTTACATTACGGCCCGTGTACGGGGTGCTGCCCGGCGAGTGCCGGGATTGGCTGAGATGACACCCGAGAACCTGATCCGGGTAATGCCGGCGGAGGAATGACCATGGAAAACTGTGTGCGTGTGTGCGCCCAGGAAGGGCGCAAATTTGGCTTGATTTGGTTTGGTGCGGCGATTTCCCTGGCGGAAATCGAGGCGGGATTATGGAGCCGGGGGTGTACCTCCGCGGTGGTGCTAGGGCACCTGGTGGGCGGGTTCATGCTCTTCCTGGCGGGTATGCTGGGGGCGAGGCTGCGGAAGAATGGCATGGAATGCACCCGGGAGTTCTTCGGCGTGCCGGGCATGGTCTTCTTCGCCGCCGCCAATGTGCTGCAGCTGGTGGGATGGACCGCTGTGATGCTGGCTCAGGGAACGTATGCCGCCAAGGGGTTGGTGGCCAAATGTCCCGCCCCGCTTCTGACGGTGCTGCTGGGCCTCTTGGTCATGGCCTGGATTTTCGTGGGCCTGCGCTCCTTCTCCTACGTGACCACCGTCACCATGGTTCTGCTGCTGGGCATGGTGGCAGTTCTGACCTGGAGGGTCTTCCATGGCGGGGCGGAAGTGGTGCCTCTGGAAGAGGCGCCCTCCTTCTGGTCGGTCTTTGAACTCTCCCTGGCCATGCCTCTCTCCTGGCTGCCCCTGATCTCCGACTACACCAAGGAAACCCCCGCCCCCAAGACGGCCTGCGGGGTTTCGGCGGTGGTCTATACCCTGGGAAGTCTCTGGATGTATGCCGTGGGTATCGGTCTGGCCAGAATCGGGCAGGACAACATCACCGGGGGAATCGGCTTTGTCCACATGGGGATCTGGGCGCTGCTCATCGTCCTGATTTCCACCACCACCACCACTTTCCTGGATGCCTACAGCGCCGGAGAATCCGCCAAGGCGGTCTTCGCCAAGGTGCCTCCCAAAGTGGTGGGATGCGTGGTCTGCCTGCTGGGCATTCTGCTGGCCTGGCTGGGTATCATGGACAAATACATCAATTTCCTGTATCTCATCGCCTCCATCTTCGTGCCCATGGCCACGGTGATGCTGGTCTCCTGGGGCACCCGGAGCCTGCGGGGACGACGGCTGGACTACTGTGCCTCCCCGGCCGCCACCATGGGGAATATCCTGGCCTTTGTGGCGGGTGTCCTCGTCTATCACCTCGGCCCGAAGGTGGTGACGGCCCTGCCGCCCTCGGTGCTGACGATTCTGGTCTGCGGCGTTCTGGCCTTCGTACTGAATATGCTGACCGCCTGGGCCATCCCCATGGCCAAGAGCGCAAAATAAAAGAGGGTGCCGCCAAGAGGGGGGGACACAATGTTTGCGCAGATTCTTATCCGTGGCTGGTGATCACGGGATGGCAAGGCCTGCAATCCTGTGGTCATCAAAAAGCCTGGCCGTTTTCCGAAAATGCCAGGTGCAGTTTCGTGTCAAAACAGCGGGGAGCTCACACGAAAATGCCGGGGGGGGGGATAGGGCTAGGGGAGTCTGCGGCGGGAATGGACGATGGCCCTGGCCACCTCCTGGCTTTCCCGCAGGAGATTTCGTCGGGTTTCTCCGTCGGTGGCCGTTTGCAGGAGTCGGCTGATTTCCCGTTGGCGGAGCGTCAGTTTCAGCTGTTCCAGCCGTTGCTGGCAGTCCTTTTGCGCCTGCTGGAGGCGGGGAGAGGGGTTGCCATTGTCATCTGTGGGGGGCTCTCCCTCGAAGGCGGAGCAGGTCAGGATGGCGCTGACTTCCGGGAGGGTTCCCAGTTCTCCGTGGAGGAGGGCGTTCCTGGCTCCCTCCCAGTCTCCTTCCGCGGTGCCGGCCAGAAGGAAGTTCAGCGCGCGCACCACGGGATTTTCGCCGTTCATGATTTTTCCGATTTCCCAGTGGGCCCAGGCTTCCGCCGCCGGCTGGAAGGTCACGGCGAGATCCAGCATGGTATTGGCCAGGGCAGTGAGGCCCTGGTGATCATGGAAGAGGGCGGCCAGGGATTCGTCCGGCCCTCTGTTCTCCTGGATCTCCCGGGGGGGCGGCGGCCCCGGGGAAGGGGTGCGGAAGGTGCCCATGGTCTGAAGCCTTTCCTGCCGTTCCGCCTCCTGCTGGATCCGTTTCCGCAGCTGATCGTCCACGATCTGGGGCGGGAGTCCCAGGTCTTTGGCCAGCTGGCAGCCGTATTCGTAGCGGGTCACCGGGTCGGGAATGGCGGCCAGCAGCCCCAGCATCTGGGTGACAATGGCGCTTTTGGCCTCGGGGGTTTCCGGGGGCGTCTGCTGGACCAGCTTCTGAAAGTAGTAGGGGATGGCGGGCTGGGAAGCCTCCATGACCTGGCGCAGCGCCTGGGGGCCGCCGTGGCGGAAGAGGCCGTCCGGATCCTCCCCCGGGGGCAGCAGAATCACCTGGACGCCCATTCCCTGGGCCAGCAGAAGGGGCATGGTGCGCTCCATGGCATGGAGGCCGGCGGAATCTCCGTCAAAGGCGAGATGGACCTGGGGGACCTTGGTTCTGGCCAGCATCCGGGCATGTTCCTCGGTGAAGGCCGTGCCCTGGGCGGCCAGGGCCTCTCCCACGCCTGCCCGATGACAGGCGATGACATCCAGCTGGCCCTCGCAGATCACGGCCCGTCCGGCGTTCCGGAAGGCGGTTTTGGCCAGATGGAATCCGTAGAGGATCTGGCTTTTGTGGAAGAAGGGGGAGTCCGGGCTGTTGACGTATTTTCCGGCCTTGTCGTTGGGGTTTGGGGCATAGATCCGTCCGGAGAATCCCGCCACCCGGGAGAGATCATCGCAGATGGGGAAGATGATCCGATTTCGCCAGCGGTCCAGGATCTTTTCGGGATGTTTCTGGCTTTGGATGGCAATGCCGGTCTCCAGGAGCAGTTCCCGGGGGAATCCCCGGGAGAGGGCCCAGGCGCAGGCCTGATCCCATCCTTCCGGCGCGAGGCCAATGCGGTATTTCTGGAGGGTTTCCCCGTCCAGTCCCCGCTCCTTCAGTAAATATTCCCGGGCGGCCTTTCCCTCCGGGGAGGTGAGGTGGCTCTGGAAGAATCCGGCCATCTCCTCCAGCAGACGGCGCCCCAGTTCTCCATGCTGGCGTTTCTCCTGCCAGTGGGGATCCCGGGATTCCTCCTCCTCCGGCACGGCAATGTGGTAGAAATTCCCCAGCCACCGCAGGGCCCCGACAAAGTCGGTGTTGGTCAGGTACTGCACCAGCTGGATGGTGTCTCCCCCCACGTGGCAGCCGAAGCAGTGGAATAACTGATTGGCGGTGCTGATGTGGAAGGAGGGGGTGCGCTCCTGGTGGAAGGGGCAGCAGGCCTTGAATTTGTTGGCGCCCGCCCGCTTCAATTCCAGGTGGAAGGCGTGGGCCACCTCCACAATGTCCATCCGGTTGCGGATCTCGTCTATGATTTCCTGAGAGATGGCCATGGAATCCTACCTCCGGGACAGCTTGCGGAGACGGTCCACGATTCTCTGGCATCCTTCCGGATCCTGCCCCCCCTGCTGCTTCACCTGAAGACACTGGATGTAGGCACGCTTCGCCCGGGGAATATCGTTGAGATAGAGATCATAAGCCACGGCCAGATTCTGAAGGAGGACCTCATTCCGGGGGCATCGGGTCAATCCTTCCTGGAAAAAGGTGACTCCTATCTGGGGGCTCTGCCGCATCATTGCCAACAGCCCCAGGGAGTTGTAAAGTTCCGGGGCATTCCGGTAGGGCTCCCGGATGCGCAAAGGCTGCAGGATCTGCAGGGCCTGGGCCTGGAGATTGTTCTGCAGATAGCATTTTCCCAGGAGCATCTGGATTTTTCCCCGGTGGGGAGAGCCCTGGGGCAGCAGCCGGAGCGCCTCCTGCAGGGGAGGGATGGCGTTGCGGGAATCCCCGCTTTCCAGCAGAACCCATCCGTAGAAGAGCCAGGCATCGTAGCGCTCCGGGAAGGAGCGGGTGGCCTTGTGGAGATTGTAGATGGCCTGGCTCCGGACACTCTCCCGGCTGGCATTGAGGAAAAGGCAGTATCCGTGGAGGATCTGGGCCTCCGCCAGCCTGGGGATGTAGCGGAGGCAGTGTTCCGTCTCGTCAATGGCCTCCTGGAGGCGTCCCTGGAGGGCGGCCTCTCTGGCCCGCTCCATGGTCTTCTCCACCTCCGGGCGTCCGCAGGAGGCCAGAAGGGCCATCCCGGCGAGGACAAGAAGGAGAAGAAGGACGGGGATGCGTGGGCGCATGGGGGAAGAGGGGAGGGGGAGACTAGCGGGGGGAGAAGGAGCGGAGGAGTTCCTGGGCGTGGGCTTTGGCGGCGGCATCCTCCGGTTCCGCCCCCAGCATCCGGGTGAGTTCCTCCACCCGTTCCTGGGAAGAGAGAAGACGCACCCGGGTGACGGTCCGGTCCTCCTCCAGACACTTTTCCACGAGATACTGGCGGTCGGCGGCGGCGGCGATGACCGGCAGATGGGTGATGGAGAAGACCTGGTGCTGTCGCCCCAGGGCATGGAGTTCCTGGGCCACGGTGGCGGCGGTGCGCCCGCCGATATTGGCGTCGATTTCGTCGAAGAGGAGGACGGGGAGATCGTCCACCTGGGAGAGGACGGTTTTGATGGCCAGCATGACCCGGGCCACTTCTCCGGAGGAGGCGGCCTGGCGCAGAGGCGCCATGGGTTCTCCCTGGTTGGGGGCGAAGAGGAATTCCAGGGAGTCGGCGCCTTCCTGGCCGGGGGTGGCGGGGGAGAGGGTGGCCTGGAAGAGGGCCTTCTGGAAGCCCAGGTGCTGGAGTTCCCGGGTGATGGCCTGGGAGAGTTCTTCCGCCCCCTGGGCCCGGCGAAGGTGGAGACGCTGGCAGGCCGCGCCGTGGCGGGATTCCCCTTCCCGGAGGGCCGTCGTCAGGCGGTCCAGTTCCTCGCTTCGGGTGCTGGCCCGGCGAAGCCGTTCCTGGAGCCGCCGGGCCCGGTCCAGCACATCCTGGAGGGTGGGGCCGTACCGGCGCTTCAACTTCTGAATGCGGTCGATGCGTTGCTCCATTTCCTGGAGGGCTTCCTGGTCCAGCTCCAGGGAACTCCCGTAATCCCCCAGCTCCACCCCCAGATCATTGAGTTCCTGGGACAGGGTGTCCAGACGCTGGAGAAAGGCTTCTCCCTGACCGGGATCCAGGCGGGCCAGCTCCTCGGCCTGGCGGATCCAGGGCGCCAGCAGATCCACCAGGGAGTTTTCCCCCTGGGAGATTCCCTGGGAGAGCATTCCCGCCAGAGACTGGAGCCGGGCGGCGTTGGCGGCCAGACGGTGCTTCGCCAGCAGGGCCTCCTCCTCTCCGGGGGAGAGGGCGGCTTCCTGGATTTCCTGAAGCTGATGGGAGAGCAATTCCTGCTCTTCCGGGGGAAGGGCCTCTTCCCGGAGGGCCTGGAGATCCCGCTTCAGGGAAACCAGGGTGCCCCATTCCCGGCGCACCTCCTCCAGCAGGGCTGTGTCGGTGCAGAACAGATCCAGGAGATGCAGCTGGCGGGCCGGGGCCAGAAGAGAGTGGCTCTCGTTGGGGCCGTGGATGTCAATCAGGGCCTCCCCGAATTCTTTCAGCAGGGCCGCCGTCACCGGGGCGCCGTTGATGAAGGCCCGGGAGCCGCTGGGGGTGATGACCCGGCGCAGCAGGAGACGCCCCTCCTCCCGGGGAGGGAGGGACAGGGCTTCCAGGCGCTGATCCAGCCAGGCGGCCAGGGCCGGATGCTCCGGCCCGAAGTGAAAGAAGCCGGAGACTTCGCAGCTTTCCGCCCCGCGCCGGATCAGGGAGGCGGCGGCCCGCCCCCCCGACAATAAACGCAACGCCCCTAAAACCCGGGATTTTCCCGCACCGGTCTCCCCGGTGACCGCCAGCAACCCCGCCCCGAATTCCAGCTGCAGCTGGGGGACAAGCACCAGATTGCGGATGTAGAGGGATTCCAGCATGGGAAACCAGGGGCGCATGCCTCCCCGGAGGCCCTTCCCGCCTCCCGGATCAGGAGGCGCAGGGGAGGGAGGGCGGGGAGGGAGGGAGAGACTAGCGGGTGCCCAGAGCCAGGCCGTTCCGGGTCATGTATTCGTAGCTCTGCTCCAGAGCCTTCCACATCTCCACGGAGCAGTAGTCCAGCTCCACGATGACGGCCTCCACCTGTTCGGGGGCGGCCTTCACCAGGGCGGGGATGGGCAGGGTGCCGGTGCCCAGAGGCAGCAGTTCGATGGGCTGATCCAGCAGGCCGTTCTTATAGCCCGTGTCCCCCGAAGCCTGCTGCTGCTGGCAGATGCCGTCCTTCATGTGCAGCAGCACGGTGCGGTCGGCGAATTTGTTCAGCATTTCCACGGCGTCTTCCTTGCCGTAGTTGGTGGACCAGAAGCAGTCGATCTGGAACTTCACCCCGGCGGGGATGAGATCCCGATAGTGTTCATAGGCGAGGCGTCCGTCGGCCATCCGGGCGAACTCGAACCAGTGATTGTGCTGGAAGAGCTCGAAGCCGTTGCGGGAGAGGACTTCGTAGATCCGGGTGGTGTTCTCGGCGGTGGCCTTGATGGCGTCCTCGTCCTTGAAGTCGGCGGTGCCATAGCCGCAGACAATGCGCTTCATGCCCAGCTCATCGGCGATGTCCATGCACTCGCCCACATTGTGGATGCCGGCGCACCAGGGAGTGTGGCTGGAGACCATGTCCATGCCCAGATCCTGGATCCGCTTCCGGAACTCCCGGGGACGAATGTCAAAGAGACCGGCAGGCTCCACCAGCATGAAGCCGATTTCGGCAATTCTCTTGAGGACGGCGTCAAAGTCTTTGGCCGAATGCTCACGGACAGAATACAGCTGAACACCAAGGGGTTTGGGAGTCATGGCAGAGGTTCCTAGTGAAAGTGAGAAAAGGGTGGGGACGACAAAAAACTCCCTCTACGAGGGAGGACGCCGGGTACTGTAAGCGGCATCCGCCTTTTTTCCCTCCGCTCCCGGAGGAAATCCGCCCTCATTTCCCCCGAAAATTCCGGAGGACTTGGGGAGGCTTTCCGGGGAAAAACAAGAAGGCCCGCCGCATTTCCCAACTTCGCCCCGGGGGGGAGAGAAGGGAGAAGGCGACAGGCCTGGGGAAGCCAGTCAGATTCCTGGTTTCGCTGCTGGGATAAGAGCGACGGAGTTCTCTGGCAGGAAGGTGTCCCGTCAGGCACCCGCCATCTTTCCGCTCCTAGGGGGAGGCGGGGGCAGGCGCCCGGGACTCAGGGGGGTGGTTACCGGTTGTAGCCCATTCCGCCGTGAGGACGGGGACCGCGGGGTTCCCGGGGTTTCGCCTCGTTGACGGTGAGGGTGCGGCCGTGGTCTTCCTTGCCGTTCATCCCGTCGATGGCGGCCTGGGCTTCCGCGTCATCCGCCATCTCCACAAAGCCGAAGCCCTTGGAGCGGCCGGTGTCGCGGTCCGTGATGACCCGCGCGGAATCCACCTTGCCGAACTGGGAGAAGATTTCATTGAGTTCGGCGTCGGTGACCGCGTAGCTCAGGTTGCCAACGTAAAGATTTTTGCCCATGTGATTTCTTTGGATTGCTCCGGATCAGGTTCTCTTGTCCCAAATGCTTTCTGGTCCTCCCTTCAAGGAGGGCGATGGGGAGGCCTGGCGGGGAGGACTGGGGAGAAGACGAGGACAAAACGGGGTCTTCGCCTTCCCATCAGCCGGCCAGCCGGGGAATCCCTGCACCCTGGGTGTCAGGAGTGGTTGATCTTTCCCGGGGACAATGGTAGGAGGAAAGGAGCCTTGTGGCCCAATCGGGAGAACATGGCGGAGAGAAGGAGGCGGGGACAGGCCAGGAAAGACACGTCGGATTCTCTTTTCCCTCTAGCGGGAGTTCTTTCGACTAACACAACAAATTATACCAAAATCGAAGGAGATTTCAAGATCCCCCGCAAAAAAAATCCATTTTTGTAACTGGAAAAGGTAAACGCCCGCTTTTCGAGCGTTTACTCTTTCAAAG
>JAEDNW010000080.1:0-11463 GCA_016302315.1 Lentisphaeria bacterium | reverse complement strand
AGGTCAGCGTGGGGATGGGCCAGTTGCAACTGCTCTTGGCGAAGGCGGAGTATCCGACGCCTTCGGTATCGCCCCAGCTGCCCCAGGCGCAGTGAAAGGTGCGGTAGGACCAGAGGCCCAGGCTTCTCGTGGTCTGATCGCAGGGGCAGAACCCGATTTTAGATCTGCTTTCGCCGGTGGCCCAGATATCGGCGTTGGCATACAGCACAAGATAGAGGGACACGGCACCGTCACCGGAGAAGGAGTTTTCCGAGGTGGCGAAGTAATCATCATAGTCGTTGGCATAGAGGGCCGCAAAGGTCCCCATCTGCTTGAGGTTGTTCACGCAGCTGATGTTTCTGGCCTGCTCCCGGGCCTTGGAGAGGGCGGGCAGTAGCATGGCGGCAAGAATCGCGATGATCGCAATCACAACGAGAAGTTCAATCAACGTGAAATTTGATTTTTTCATGGTTCTTTTTGGGGGTGTGTTGCTTGCTTTGGGGGGATCAAACATCAAAAAAAAGGTTGGGGAAACACAACAAGAAGTCAGTCAGGAAAAAATCGTCTCTGCCTCGCCTCCCTTTGGCACTTCTGTCCCATGGTTGTCGCATTTTAGGGAATACAAGACTCCGCATGACTACAACCCGAAAAGCTTCAGGTCATCCACCAGGCCCCGGAAGGGCACGCAGCCGGGCATGGCGCCACCGAAGGTGACCCGGCCATTGCCGTGACTGCGGTACGGAGCCTGGGGGATCTCCCCTTCCTCCTGGCCGTTGAGGAAGAGGCGGAGAGTGCCATGATCCGCCTCCACCCGGATGGTGGCCCATTCTCCGGCCTTGAGGGAACTCCGGCTCCGGAGGGTCTGCATCTGGAGATTGTTCTGGTCGTTGGAGTCGGCGATATAGCAGCGGATCACTTCAATTTTGCCGTCGGGCAGCAAATTGAGATTGATGCCGTCATACCAGCCGTCCTTGAAAACGATGGTCTGGGGCTGTCCCCCGAGGGCCTCGGGCCGGATGGCAAGTTCGGTAACCCCGAAGCCGCTCATGGGCCAGAGGCGGGCCGGCAAGGTAGCCCGGGCGGTTCCGTCCAGCTTCAGCGCCCTTCCACCCCGGCCGTCCTCCACCAGCATTCCGGGATCCACGGTGAAATCCCGATGGCCGTAGCGATCCAGAATCACCCCATCGCTCCCGTCGAAATCCCAGACGGCGCCCCGGGCGGCGAGCACCGAGACCGGCGCCTGGACCGTGGTATTGCTCCGGACCGGCTGCTGTCTCCGGGGCGTCAGGAACTCCGGTTCTTCCCGGAAGGCCACGGCACATCCGCCCTTGGAGGATTCCACGGTCCACGGGGTCACCAGAATCGTTCGCATCTCGCTGTTGTTAGGGGAGAAGGGATAGACGGGCTGGGAGAAGAAGAAGCGTCCATCCATGGTCTCGAAGCGCAGATAGAAGTTGTCGGTGGGCTTCGGTTCGACGGCAAACATCTTCCAGGTGAAGTCTCCCTCTTTCCGATTCAGGGGTTCATCCAGGAAGAGGGTATTGTCAACGCTGGCGCGCATCTCCAGATCCCCATTGACAAAGCGCTGCTGGCGGATCAGGGTTTCTGCCGGAATCACCGTCTGCTTTCCCTCGGCATTGGTCACAATCAGCTTCATGTCCCGGGTGCCGGCCAGGGCCATGCCCATGTGGCCACTGGAGGAATCCGCCGCCAGGAAGAAATCGCTGCCGTAGTCGAAGAATGTGGTTTCCTGCCATTTGGCGCCTTTCTGGGTCCCCTTGCGGAAGGCCCGGAGCAGGCGGCCGTTCTCGAAGGTGATGCGCACCGCCTTCGGCATGGCTCCCAGGAGGAGATTCAGGGTCATTTCCTCCTTTCCCAGCTCCGGCAGGAGGACGCCGGCGGGGCGGTCATTGCGGAACAGCATGATCCGTTTCAGCGCCTCGGGGCAGTTGAATTTCACCTTCGCCTCCAGGCAGTTGCCTTCCTGCCGCACCTGGAACTCCTGGGGAAAGTCCGCCAGCATCCGATTGAGGGGCACGTTGACCGTGACGCAATTCTGAAGCCAGCTGGACACCAGATAGATGGGAATGGATTTCCGGGTGGTCGCCTCCTCTCCAACACGCACCGTGAATTCCGGCTGAAGCACCGGGCTGGAGGCCAGAGTCTGGGTGGGGATCAGCCATTCCAGGCGGCCGTAGCAGCCGGGCTCCGCCGTCTGGGGGGCAAGGGTCCAGACGGTCTTGCTCTCCAGATCCCGCAACACGCCCTGGACGACAATCGGCTCCGTGCCAGTGGTGGGCATGCTCAGGGCCTCGATGCGCAGGATCTCGCCGGGCAGGACTTCGTGGAGATAGCTGACCAGGACATCCGGGGATTCCGTGAGGATGGGCGTCCCCTTGAGCTCGTTGGCGTAGCGCTTCAGGGTTTCCGCCTGTCCGAAGGAGTAGACGCGCTCGAATACGCCGGTTTCCACCAGATCGTTCCAGGTCGTCAGGTGGAACCACTTGGCCTGGCATTTCCTTGCATCCTCAAACTGCCGGTAGAAGCTGTCGAAGCAGCGGAAGGGATTGTAGAAGTCATTGAAGTTGGCCAGCCAGGCGCCCCAGTATCCTGGATGGAGGGTCGGCATGAAGCGCTTCCCGTTTCGCCAGCAGAAATCCGCCATCAGCTGGTTGTTGAACTCCGGGGGATCGAAGCAGTGGGCGGGAGAATCGAAGAGAAAGAGGGCATCGTAAATGTCCTTGGTTTCCTCCAGCTGCTGCAGATTGAGCCTGGCATTGGGCAGGGGCGCCACGTTGCCGATGAGGTAAATGGGGTAGCCGGCCTGGTTCATGGCGGCGTGAAGACGGCGCCACTCCTCCCGGTTCCAGGACCATTCCCCGTAGCCGTTCTCCCCATGGAGAAACTGGTAGGCACAGACCACATACTTGTCGCCCACCTTGGGGTAGTTGGGGTGGTCGCCGTGCTTCCCCAGCAGTTCCGTCAGCCATTTCACCCAATATTCCGCGGAGGTTTTGGAGTCGATGCAGATGGCCACCTGGAAATCCGTTCCCTGGGCGGCCTCAAGGTAATTCGGCAGACGCCAGCTCCAATGGGGGGCCGCCTGGTTGGGATCTCCCCCGAAATCCAGAAAGAAGCCATCCAGCCCCTTTTCCTGGGCGATCCGGATCTCCTCCCGCAGCGCATCCATGTCCCCGGTGGGGGTGTCCTGGCTTTCCTGAATGGGGAAGTTGTAGTAGTATTCAGCGTATCCGGGATAGTCACGGGGAAAGAACCAGGGCGTATTGTGGGCCCATACCATGCTGCGGTCACCCACCTCGCCTCCGGCCACCGTGAAGACAGCCATGCCCAACAGGGCAATGCCCAAAAACAACTTTACTTTTCCCATTCCTACCATACGAGAAACATCACTCCTTTCACTGGGGACCAACGGATCAATGCGGGCGGAAAGGGCAGATCGCCAGACACTCCCCCGAGGGGAAATGCCGTTCTGTCACTTCGCGCTTTTTATATTTTGCCTCATCTTCCATATTATCACAATGTCTATTAGGAAAGGAAAAATATCGATTTGTAACAAATTCCCCAAAAAATAGAATCCGCCATTTCCGGGGGAGAAAATTTCCCGGGAACAGGGGATAACGGAGCCGGAAAGAAGTATCCATTTGCCCCATGGGACGGGGGGGGAAAACAGGAACGGATGCCGCCCTCCTGTGCCTGCCTGTCATCCGAATCCCGAGACTGTCAAGACATACAGGAGAACCTTATCCATGCAAAAGACTTTTCTGGCGCTTTGCGCCCTTGTGTCCCTGTCTATGCCCTGGGCGCTTTTCGCCGGAGCCCCGACAAACGCCGAGCTTCTCCCAGGGAGGGGGGGGACGATCCTGCTCTGACAGAACCTTGCGGTGCGCTTCGATATTTCTCCCTGTATGCACACCCTGCCCCCGGGGGGTTGGTCGCCACGTTGTGGCTCCCGCACCCCCGTCTAGCGATCCTCCCACCCCGTAAACGGGGTTCATGAGGATGCCCCCTACCCCCCAGAGGGGGTTTCCGTCAAAGCGGGGGACACCCCCGTGCCCCCGCCTGGATACATTCTAGCCCCCGGAGGTTCCCGCTGACGCTTCACCCCCGTCTAGCGATCCTCCCCCCCTACCGGGGTTCAAGAGGAATTCCCCCCGTCCCCCGCAAGCGGGGGGGGAGATAGCGCCAAGGGTTTCCCCCGGGGATGGATCCTTTGCCCCGTAAACGGGGTTCGGGTCCTATTTGGGGACTTACCGGGGGCCGGGATTCATCCGGAGGGGGGGCTGCTGCGAGGGTGCCGTGGGGGTGTTATGCGGCGGCGGCCCGGCCTTGCCCCTCCGGGCATATTATATGCACATAACACACTTATTTGCAACAACTTACGCAAATTTCACTACAAATCCAGCACAAGAAAATGGAGAGCGGAGGCGATTTCGGGGTGGAAGTAGGCGTCGGCGGTGGATTGGAGGCCGGCCCAGGCGAAATTCAGGTTATCCGTCAGGAGATGTTCGGGATTTTGGATCAGTCCGGTGACTTGTCGGATCTCCTTTGGGGCGGCGCCATCCACCAGGACATGGCAGAATCCCACGCCTCCCATGCCGGAGGCTTCCAGTTTCACCGCCACGGGGTGTTCATGTCCCTCCTGGGGGGTATAGGGCAGGAAGAATTCCGCCACGGCGTGGTTGAGATCCTGGGGTTTTGCGCCATCCCGGAAGATGACATGCCAGGGGCCTTCGGGTTTGAACTGGAGGCTGACGCCGATTTTTTCCACCACATAGCCGTCGGGCACACAGAGCCGGAGGCGTACAAACCGACTCTCCTTGAGGGCCTGGAGGGTCTGGGTCACCTCCTGGAGCAGCGTGTCCCGGTTTTCCCGGAAGAAGTTTTTCCAGGCGGTAAGGGAGCCCCGCCAGGCATCCCACCGGAGGGCCTGTCGTTCCAGGATGCGTCCCCAGGCGTCCCGGCACTGGAGGATGCCGGCCTCATCCAGGGGGTGTCCGTCCAGGGCATCGTGGACCAGGAGGCGGAGATCATCGGCGACCTTCCGTTCCTCCATGGCATCGGTGAGATCCTGGAGGATTTCCTTTCCCAGGGAGGTAGTCACCTGGCCGGCCCGGCTCTGGAGGAGGGCCAGGGCGGTGGAGACCGCCTCCATCTCCCCCCGGGGGAGTCCCCGGAAATCCCGAGAGAGGAGGGACTTTTTCTTCAGGGCGGTGAAATGGAGAGGGGGTCCCATGGTGAGGCCCAGGGTCACGCCGGCGGTGAGGAGGGGATCCTGGGTGCCGAAGAGCTGCTGCATCATGGCGGCGGTGGCCTCCCTGGGAGTCATTCCCTGGAGGAGTCCGCCGTTATAGACGATGGTGGGCAGCGTGCGGAGCATGGAGGTGTCGTACTTCAGCCAGCAAGTGTTGATGAAGCCGGAGACCTCCTTTCCCTGGGCGCAGGCCAAATAGGATTCCCCATTGCGGTAGGTCATATCCGCCGGAGCGATGAAGGTGGTGAAGCCCAGGCGCTGATTCAGCGCAAGGCGATCCTCGGAGAAGGCGTCGAAGAGATGGTGGACATAGCGGCGCACATCCTCCTGATACTGCCAATCCACCAGGATCACCTCCCGGGAGATTCGCTCCTGGGCCCGGGGATAGTATTCGAACATATCGGACCACATCATCATGGTTTTGCCGCACTCCTTCAGGCACTGGCGGAGGCGCTCCACGTGGTCCACGAAGAGGGATTCCTGGCCGACGAAATCCGGGGCCTTTTCCCGGCAGCGGGGGCACAGGCAGTAGTCCCAGAACTCATCCAATCCCACATGGAAGAAGGGGCCCGGGAAGATTTCCGCCACCTCCCGGAGATAAGGGAGGAGGAAGTCATAGAGCTGGGGATGGGTGGGACAATAGGAATCCCGGACCCCCCAGCCGAAGCGCCCCTTCATCTCCCCCTGGAGTTCCGCCAGATGCTGGAGCTGGGGATATTTCAGGAACTGTCCCACATGGCCCAACGTGGGGACGCAGGGAATCACCTCCAGCCCCAGGGTCTTGGCGTAGGCCACCAGTTCCCGGAGGATTTCGGGGGTGTAGCACTGTCCATCGGGGGGATAGGGAAAAGAGGCGGTGCGGACCCGGCCTGCCAGGCTGAGGAAGATTCCGTTATATCCCGCCTCTGCCGCCACTTCCATGTAGCGGCGGATAAATTCCGGCGGTTCCATCTGGCTGCCCAAATCCAATTGCGCCCAGCGGTAGGGCATCACGTTTTTGCGCATGGCTCATCTCCTCGAAGGGGCATTCTCACGGTTTCAAAAAAAAGGAACGCTGAGGGATCTCACTCCTCCAGCAGGAGAGTGACCGCGTTGACCATCTCCGCCAGGGGGGCATGGAAGTAGGCCTCCTGGGTGGACTGGCTGCCCATCCAGGCGAAATTCACATTGTCCACCAGGAGATGTTCCGGATTCTGCACCCAGCCCTGAACGCCGAGGATGGCCACCGGGGCGCGTCCATCCACCTGAACATGGCAGATTCCCTCGCCTCCCATGCCCGCGGCCTCCACCTTCACCGCCCGGGGCTTGCCCTGGCAGGGAGGACGATAGGGAAGGAAGAACTCCGCCAGGGCGTGGTTCAGATCCTCTGGCTTCACGCCGCCCCGGAAGAGAGTGTGCCAGGGACCCTCCTTCTCATATTGGAGGCTCACCGCCAGATTCTCCACCGTATAGCCGTCCGGCGCGCAGATGCGCAGACGGACCATATGTCCGCTGGCCAGCTCCGCGGGAATGGCTGCCACTTCCTCCAGCACCTTCCGGCACTGCTTCCGGAGAGCATCTTCCCCTTCCACGCTGGGCCGCCACGTCTGCCAGCGTGCGCAGCGACGATCCAGCAGGGCCCGGAGTCCGTCCAGGGCCTCCTGGTATCCCGCCTGATCCAGGGGATGTCCGTCCACCGCATGGTGGATTTCCTTGGCCAGGCGGGCGGCCAGCCGCTCCTCCTCCAGGGTATCCAGGAGGTCCGTCAGGACGAGGCTTCCCATCCCGGTGGTCACCTCTCCCTGCCGTTCCCGGAGCAGGAGAGAAGCGGCCTCATAGCCCTCCCAGAGTTTCAGGGGGAGTCCCCGGAAATCCCGGGTCAGGAGGCGCGTCCGGGAGAAGCGCTGGAAGTGTCGTCCTCCTCCCAGGGTCAGCGCCAGAGTCACGCCCTGGGTCAGGAGGGGATCCTCCGTGCCGAAGACCTTTTGCATCATGGTGCGGGTAGCCGTTTCCGGGGCCATGCCGGAGGCCAGCAGTCCGTTGTAGACGAAAATGGGGAGGCTGTGATAGAGATAGATATCCTTCTTTTCCCAGGAAGTCTGGATGAACCCGGAGGCGCCTTTTCCCCGGACGCTGGCCAGGAGGGATTCCCCGTTGCGGTATGTCATATCCGCCGGCGCCACGAAATTGACGAAGCCCAGCTTCTGGTTCAGGGCCTGGCGATCCTCGGAGAAGACATCGAAGAGATGGTGGACATAGCGCCGCACATCCTCCTGATACTGCCAGTCCACCAGCACCACCTTCCGGGAAATCTTTTCCTGGGCCCGGGGATAGTATTCAAACATGTCGGACCACATCATCATGGTCTTGCCACAGGCTTCCAGCCCCTGGCGCACCGTCTCCACATGCTGGACAAAGAGGGCCTCCTGGGCGGCGAAATCCGGAGCCTTTTCCCGGCAGCGGGGACAGAGGCAGAAATCCCAGAATTCATCCAGTCCCGCATGGAAGAAGGGAGAGGGGAAGAGTTCGGCCACCTCCTTGAGGTAAGTCAGCAGGAAGGGATAGAACTTGGGATGGGTGGGGCAGAAGGTCTGCTTTTTGCCCCAGCCGAACCGTCCACCCATATCTCCCTGGAGTTCGGAGAGTTCCACTAATTCCGGATGAGCCAGGAAGCGTTCGGCGTGGCCCAGGGTCGCCACGCAGGGCACCAATTCCAGTCCCAGCTTTTGTCCGTATTCCACCAGGGAGCGGATTTCCTCGGGGGTATAGCAGGTGCCGTCCTTTGGCCAGGGATAGGAGGCGGTGCGGATGCGATCCTCCAAATAAAGGAGGATGCCTGTGTATCCCGCCTGGGCCATCAGCTCCATGAATTGGCGGATGAACGCCAGGGATTCCATCTGCCGGGCAAGATCCAGCTGGGCCCAGCGATGCTTCAACACTTCGGTCTGTGCAGTCATGATTTAGGGAAAGAGAGGGGAATGCGGGGGGATTAGGGGGTCAGATGGAAGACCCGGGTGGAAAGGGGTTCAAAGGAGACATAGAAGATGCCCTCTTCGTCTACGGGGAAGGACTCCCCGGTCACCAGATCCGTGGCACGACGGATTGCCCTGTCTGCCAGGGAGATGCGCTTCTCTCCGCCCTCCTTCACGCAGACGGCGAGTACTTCGGGGGAGGCCCAGACCTGGTCACCGGTTTCCAGATAGCGGTGGATGCCGGCGCGGCGCATCAGGGCGGCCAGGAGGGGTTCCGGCACAGCGAAGGCGTTGCAGAAGGCGGTGAATCCGCCGGCGGGGTTTTCCAGGGCTCCGGCGACGGTGTTTCCCGGGACATCCCGGCCCAGCCGGATCAGGCCCGGGGTGTTTTTCACCAGCCGGCCCAGGATATACTCTCCCTCTCCTGCCTGCCAGCTGCTGGCGGGATATCCGGTGCCGTCTTCTCCCCGTTCCAGCCATCCCTCCTGGGGCAGGAGATGGATTTTGCTGGGGCCGCTGCTGTTGAAACGGTATTCCAGGGGGAGTCCGGTCATTCTTTGGGCGGCCTCGGTGGGGGTGGAATCCTCCCGGGCGGGAATGATGCCGGGGGTGCCCAGGAAAAGGAGGCTGCGTCCCTCCGCCTTCAGCCGGCCCAGGATTTCCGTCTGGCGGGGGTCTTCCTGAAGACAGGTGGGGAGAATCAGGAGGCGGAGGCGTGGGGGGAGGCGTTCCAGATCCGAGGCCAGATAGACCTCGTAGGGCGTGCCCATGGAGGCCAGGATCTTCTGGTTCTTCAGGGCGGCGAAGTGGATGGGGGGACAGCTCATGGTCACCCAGTCCAGGGAGGCCTCGTCCAGCACCAGGGCCACCTGGGCCACACTCTCCCGGGAATACTCCAGGGTGATTTTCCGGGAGATCCGGGCCAGTTCGGCGATGGCGTCCATCAGCAGAGGAGAGTGGAAGTGGATGTGGCCCACGTCAAACCACCACTGGGCCATGCCGGAGAGGAGATTGTGGAGCACCTCCTTGTTCTGCTGCAGCACATCTCCTTCAGGCGTTTCGGGGCGTCCCAGGGTCACATTGGGAGTGTCGTAGGTGCGGATATCGTTTTCCACGAACCAGAACTTGTTATGGAGCTGGAGAGTGTCGGCGGCGCCCATAGGATAGGAGAGTCCGTCGCCCCCCACCTGGCGCAACTGGTAGCCCGTGGGGCTGCAGAGGAAGTCCAGCCAAGGGGACTCCATGAGTTTTCCCACGGCCAAATGTCCCGAGTTCATCAGCGGGATGGAGCCGGCCAGCTCCACGTAGTATCCGTAGAAGGCCCCCACCAGAAGACGGTGATCCGAGGCCTCCTTCACCACGCGGCAGAAGCGTTCGATGCATTCGGCCACATTCTCGCTGTGATACCGAAGGTAGTCCGCATGGCGTCGGGCGTCGGGGCTGCCCAGGGGACGCACCCCGGCGTAGTTGGCGGCGAAGCGTTCCCAGGGCAGAGGCATAGTCGCGGTGGCCAGGGTCACCTGGGGATCGCCCCAGGCCTTCTGCAGAGCCTCGTCGCTGCCGTATTTCCGGGTCAGCCAGCGGCGGAAGGCTTCCTGGGCAGGCCGGGAATAGTCTCCCACCCGGTTGTCGAAGCTGCCCCACTCCATCCATTCCTCCGTGTGTCCGCTGGCCAAGACGAAGCCGGCCACCCGGTCGGCATAGGGGCTTTCCCGGAGGAATTGGATCAGGTTTCGCAGTCCGGTCTCCGTGTAGTCTCGCCAGAGGGTGCTTGCCCAGGAGGGGACGGGGCGTCCCTGATACCAGACGAAGGGGGCGGGGGGAGTTTCCTTGTCGAAGGGATTGGCCACCATGGCCACCTCTTCCGGGTGGGCGGCGGTCCACCAGAGGGGGGCGTGGAGATAGAGTCGGACGATCACCATGGCATCGGGATTGACGGCCAGGGTGTTTCGCATCCGGCTATCGAACTGGGCGTAGTCGTACTTTCCCGGGGCATATTCCGTCAGGGTTTCCAAGCCGTAGCCCCCTTCTGTGGGCGTGGAGCAGAATCCGAAGAGATTCACGCCGGCCTGGGAGAAGACGCGGATGCCTTCGGGCCCTTCGGTGGTATAGGTTGCCCGCATAACGCCAGGCACTGGGGTTTCCCCGTGGAAAATGGTGGGGCGTCCCTTCCAGGGCCTCACGGACATCGAGGGAAGCTCCGGATGTCTCCCTTGGATCTGGGCGGTCCACTCCATGTTTTCCAGCTCCGCCTCGCCGCATTCCAGACGAAGACGATAGGTTCCCTCCCGCAGGAAGGGGGTAAGGGGCAGGGGAGCGGCCTCCCGGCTCCAGACCATTCCCTGCTGCTGCACATCCTCCAGTTCCACCGCCACAGGAGGCACGGAGGGATCCTGGCCCTCCCGCCACAACGTCAGCCTGGCCTTGGCCAGGAGAGGCGCCCTCCCCTGGAATTCCGCCCGGAAGCCCGGCAGGAGAAACTCCTCCCCCGCCACCAGATTCTCCGGAAGAGGCCCCTCCCACTGCACCTTTCCCTGGCAAGGCGCCTCATCCTCCCCCCGGATCTCCCCAATCTGGATGTGGATGAGTTCCCCGGGGTTCACGGGGCCCATCCAGAAGACGAACTTTCCGAAGGGGCGGAAGAGAGGGAGAGGAGAGAGAGCTTCGGGGCCGTTGCCTCCGATGGCCTCGGGCGCCACGGTGAAGGCGTATTCGTGCCACTCTCCGTCGGCGGGGAGGTCGGGCTGGTTATGGAAATACCATCCGTAGTAGTTGGTGGTGCCCACCACGCCCTCCCGGGAAGTCAGCCAGCCGGGGTGGAACCCCAGGGGTTTGTCTCCCAGATTGCGCAGCCGGAAGATGATCTTCTGGCAAGCCTGGATTCCCCGGGGAAAGGCCAGGGAGAAGGGATAATTGGCATTGCCCTCGTTCAGGGGACGCAGGCGAATCTCCGTGGCCTTCTCCTCGGGCACATGGCGCAGGAGGAAGTCCTGGAAGAGCTTCATGTTCTCCTCAGCCCAGGGGAAGTCCGTCTCAAAGTAGCTGGCATTTTCTCCGGCGTAGTACACCTCCCGATGGGCGACCTCGGCCATCAGGGCGAAGGGAAAAGCCAACAGGGAAAAAAGCGCAAGGCAAGAAAGAAACCGCATGGCGAACCGTGGGGGAAAGAGGAAGGAAAAAAAGAGGAAGGAAAAAAGGAAAGTAAATGGAGGCAAGATAATGCCCTTTTTCCTCTCTGCCCGCCCGGTTGCCGCCCAGGGA
>JAEDNW010000079.1:0-11541 GCA_016302315.1 Lentisphaeria bacterium | reverse complement strand
AATATCAACGTGCTGCTGTACATCGCAAACCGCGGCGGCAGCGGCGTGCGGGGCATGAAGGCCCGGAAGGAAGGGGACACGGTGCAGATGGTGCTTTCCACCCGCAGTCACAATGCCTTGCTCTTCTTCACCAACTTCGGCCGGGTCTACCGGCTGCGCCGGGCCTACGAGCTGCCGGAAAGCGGCCGGGGCGACGCCGGGCGTTTCATCCATAACGTGCTTCCTCTCATCCACAGCGAGAATCCCCAGGAGCCCCAGGAGCAGGTCCGGGCCATCCTGGCGGTGGACGAATCCGATCCCGCCGCCCTGGCGGGGAAATCCGTGGTGATGGTCACCCGCAACGGCGTGGTGAAGCGCATGAGCATGGAAATCTTCCGCCACATTCCCAAGATCGGCAAGCGGGCCCTGAACTTCAAGGAGGAGAGCGACGATCTCATCGACGCCCAGATGACCTCGGGGGACAGCCAGATTCTCCTCTCCACCGATGCCGGACGGGCCATCCGCTTCCACGAGACCCAGGTCCGGGAAATGGGGGTGACGGCGGCGGGTGTCCGGGGCATCGAGCTGAAGCCCTGGCCCGATGGCACCCCCTCCCAGGTGGTGTCCATGGCTGTGGCGGAACCCCAGGACGATCTCCTGGTGATCACCGCCCAGGGCCAGGGCAAGCGAACTCCCATCGGCGAAGGCGGCCCCGCTCTGCCGGAAGACGGCACGGCTCCCGAGGCCGAAGCCCTGCCGGAGAAGGAAGACAGCGAGGAACCCGGCGAAGAGGGCGAGGAGAACGAGGCCCAGGACCGCATGGTCAAGGACCATTACCGTCAGACCCGCCGCGGCGCCCTGGGTGTCATCAGCATCAAGCTGCGCCCCGGTGACCGGGTGGTGGCCGCCCTCCAGGTGGAACCCCAGACCGACAAGGATCTCCTCATGCTCTCCCGGATCGGACAGGCCGTCCGCATCCCCGTGGAACAGGTGCGGCGCACCGGACGGAACTGCTACGGCGTCCGGGTGATGAAGTTCTCCAAGGACAACGACGGCATCGCCTACGTCTCCCTGGTGGATCACCTCTCCGAGGAGGATTCCGCCGCCAACGCCGCCAAGCTGGAGGCGGAGGAACGCCAGGCGGACAATGCCGCCACCTTCCAGGCCCTGCGGAATGCCGCCGAGGCCGCCCAGGAAGCGGAGCAGCAGAACCAGGAGGGCGAGGAGGGCGAGGCTCCGGCTCCCGCCCCGGAAGGCTGACCCCTGCGGTAGACAGAATGCCCCCTTTTGGGTTGCCGAAAGGGGGCATCTAATCACATAACATCTTGCAAATAAACAACTTATGAAACTTTTCAAGACCGATAGCTGCATCATTGCCGATCCCTCTCTGGCGGAGATGGGACGGCAGGAGATTCTCATGAGCGAGAAGGAGATGCCGGGGCTCATGGAGTGTCGTCGCCAGTATGGGGCCAGTCGTCCTCTGGCGGGGATGCGTCTTTCCGGCAGTCTTCACATGACCACGGAGACGGCGGTGCTGATCGAGACCCTGGTGGCGCTGGGGGCGGAGGTGCGCTGGGCCTCCTGCAACATTTTCTCCACCCGGGATTCCGCCGCCGCCGCTGTGGCCGCCGCCGGGGTTTCCGTCTTCGCCTGGAAGGGAGAGACCCTGAAGGAATACTGGGAGAACACCCTTCTGGCCTTGACCTTCCCCGGGAACAAGGGCCCCAATCTGGTGGTGGACGACGGGGGAGACGCCACCTTGATGATCCATCTGGGATACGAGGCCGAGGAAAATCCCCAGGTGCTGGAGTGGGCGCCCGATGCCCACGAGGACGAAGTGGAGCTTAAGGCCCTGCTGAAGCGTTGTCTCCAGGAGCGCCCCGGCTTCTGGCATCAGGTGGTACAGGAGTGGAAAGGATGCTCCGAGGAGACCACCACCGGCGTCCATCGCCTCTATCAACGCTTTGCCCAGGGCAAACTCCTGGTGCCCGCCATCAACGTCAATGACTCCGTCACCAAATCCAAGTTCGACAATCTCTACGGATGCCGGGAGTCCCTGCTGGACGGGATCAAGCGGGCCACCGATGTGATGATTGCCGGCAAGCTGGCCGTCATCTGCGGCTATGGCGATGTGGGCAAGGGGTGTGCCCAGTCCATGCGGGGGCAGGGCGCCCGGGTGGTGGTGACCGAGGTGGATCCCATCTGCGCTCTCCAGGCCGCCATGGAAGGATTCCCCGTAGTGCGGCTGGAGGATGTGGCGGCCCAGGGGGATATCTTCGTCACCTGCACCGGCAACTGCGACATCATCCGGGTGGAGCACATGGCGGCCATGAAGGATTCCGCCATTGTCTGCAACATCGGACACTTTGACAACGAGATCCAGGTCACCGAGCTGAAGCAGGTGCCGGGCATCCAGCATCTGGCGGTGAAACCCCAGGTGGACAAGTGGATCTTCCCCGATGGACACTGCATCATCCTCCTGGCGGACGGACGCCTGGTGAACCTGGGATGCGCCACGGGCCATCCCTCCTTCGTCATGAGCTGCTCCTTCACCAATCAGGTGATGGCCCAGCTGAAGCTGGCCCGGGAGGCCCTCCCGGTGGGGGTCTATCTCCTGGACAAGACCCTGGACGAACAGGTGGCCCGCTTCCATCTGGAGGCCCTCCAGGCCCGTCTCACCACCCTCACGGAGAAGCAGGCGGCCTATATCGGAGTGCCGGTGGAGGGGCCCTACAAGGCCGACCACTACCGCTACTAACCCGACCTTCGCTCCTGGAAGAGAACCAGATGTACGACCTGCTGCTCACGAATGTGCGCCTGGAGGATGGCAGCCGTCAGGAGGTGGCCATCCAGGGAGGGCGCTTCGCCTGCATCGCCCCCAAGGTGGAGGGGGAGGCCCGGGAGATCTTCGACGGCCAGGGCATGACCCTGATGCCTCCCTTCTACAACGGCCACACCCATGCGGCCATGGTGCTGCTGCGGGGATATGCGGACGATCTCCCGCTCTTCCCCTGGCTCCAGGAGCACATTTGGCCTGTGGAGGCCAAAATGACGCCCCAGGATGTGGCCGCCGGGGTGCGCCTGGCCATCCTGGAGATGATCAAGAGCGGGACGGTCTATTTCAACGACAGCTATTTCTTCCTGCCGGAGACCATCCAGGCCGTGGAGGAGCTGGGGGTGAGGGCCACCATCGGACTCTTCTATCTGGATCTGGGAAATGTCCCCGCCCGGGAGCGTCTGCGCCGTCAGAATGAGGAAGTGCTGGCTCAGTGGCGCCGGGGACATTGTTCCCGGGTGACCCTGGCCCTGGATCCCCACTCCATCTACACTGTGCCCGAGGCGGGACTGCGGGAGACGGGCGCCCAGAGCCAGGCGGAGGGATTGCCCATTCACATGCATCTGGCGGAGACGGAGAAGGAGTTCCAGGATTGTCAGCGGGAGCACGGGGGAATGACCCCCTTCCAATACGCCGACGCCTGCGGCCTGGTGACGGACAAGGCCCGGTTTGCCCACTGCGTCTGGATGACGGATGACGACCGGCGTCTGGCGGCGGAGCGGGGCTGCGTCCTGGTGGCCAACACCACCAGCAATCTGAAACTGTGCTCCGGCATCTTTGATTTCGCCGCCGCCGAACAGGCGGGATGCCGGATCGCCCTGGGCACAGACGGGTGCGCCTCCAATAATGCTCACTCCCTGTTCTCGGAGATGAAGTGCGCCGCCCTGGCAGGAAAATGCCGCACCATGGATCCCACGGTCTGCTCCGCCGAGAAGGTCTTTTCCTGGGCCACGGAGGCGGGCAAATACTTTGTGGAGGAGGCCGGAGAAATCGCCCCGGGGAAGGTGGCGGATGCCATGCTGCTGAACCTGGATCAGCCCTACCTGGTGGGAGACTACCACCTCCGTTCCAATCTGGTCTACGCCGGGGAAAGCTCCTGCGTGGATTCCCTCCTCTGCGACGGAAAACTCATCATGCGTCATCGTCACGTGCCCGGAGAAGAGGAAATCCTGGCGGAGGCTCGCCGGGTCTGTGACAAGTATCGGAAGAATTCATAGGAAGCCTTGCCATGAAGACACTTTTGGTGGTGGGATGCAGCCCGGCCTGGGAACGGGGAATCCGCTTCCCTTCTCTGACCCTGGGAGAGGTGAACCGGGCGGCGGAATGCTGGGAGTATCCGGCGGGAAAGGCCACCAATCTCTGCCGGGCCATGGGATACTGGGGAGGCAATGCTTGCCAGGCGATCCTTCTTACCTGTCTGGGAGGACCCCGGGGAACTCGCTTCCAGGAGGCCTGCCGGGAGGAAGGGATCTTCTTCAAGGCGGTGGAATGCCGTGGGGAGACCCGGGTCTGCACCAATATTCTGTCCCCCCATGGGATGACGGAGCTGGTGGAGGAGGCCCCCCCTCTCTCCCCCTCTGAAAGAAAGCGCTTCCTGGAAACCCTGACCCTTTGCCTGGAAGATGCCCAGGCCGTGGCTCTCGCCGGAAATTTTCCTCCCGAAACCCCCGCCGGCTTCCCTGTGAAAATTGCCCGTCTGGTGGCCAGCCAGGGGAAATCCCTCTTCCTGGATTCCTGGCGCCCCTTTAAGGCCATGGCAAAACTCTGTCCGCAGATCACCCTGAAGATCAACCGGAAGGAACTGGCTGCTCTATGCCCGGGGGAAGCCTCCCTCCCCAAGGCCATGGAGAAGCTGGGGAAACGCTATCCGGAGGCGACCCTGGGGGTGACGGATGAGGCCAAGGAGGCCTGGCTTCTCCTGCCAGGGGAAAGCCATCCCCGGGCCTTCCCCGTGCCGAAGGCGTCTCCTTTTGTGAACTCCCTGGGGGCCGGCGATACGGCTTCCGGCGTCTTCTTCGCGGAAATGCTCAGCGGCACCGCCCCGGAAGAAGCCTTCCGCCGGGGCCTTCAGGCCGCCAGCCTCTCCTGTCAGACCAGGGTGGCCGGCGAATTCCACTGGCCACAGTAAGGCATATCGCCCCAAAACTCCCTTCCTTGTGGCAATTCGGCATGGGGAAGGGAGTTGTATTTGTTATAATATATTGTATATAAGTGACTTATAGATTATTTCCATGGCCAGAGGGCGCATTCCCGGGATTTCGCGGGGAATTTTCCGCTCTGGGACGGGGGGATCGTGTAAGAAAGGGGCGGGAAAGGGAAGAAGGGGATGTGTTTTTGTGTCATCCCTTGCCATTCCCATTGAACCACTTCTTTCCCAGGAACCATCATGGCGAAGTTTATCTTTTCGTGTCCCCAGTGTCGGCAGAATCTTGAGGCCCAGCAGGAGTGGATTGGCATGCAGACCGTCTGCCCCTATTGCCAGAAGCAGGTGACCATCTCCGCCCCCCAGAACAATCCCATGCCCGGGGGCTCCATGCCCGGGGGGTATCCTGGCGGGGCGTCGTCCATGGGGGGACCGGCTCCCTCCGGGCCCGATAGTACGGAGGCCCTCAAGAATGGGTTGAAGCAGGCCACGGATGCGGCCCTGAAGGGGTTGGACATGGAGACGCTCCAGGTGAAGGGGATTTCCGGGTTTTTCGGTCAGCTCTTCAAGCATCATACTTGGGAGGAGACGGAAAACCTCTGCTGCGTGGGAAGTCCCGCCACCACCCCTCCGCTCTCCGCCATTCCCACGACCTGGCCCACCCCCTGGCTCTTCCTCCGAGTCGCCGCCGTCACTCTTCTCGCCGCCTTCCTCCTGGTCTGGCGGGCGGAGGATCTGGGGAAAAGTATGCTTCTTCCCTATCTTCTCACGGGCATCGTGGGGTTGCAGTGTGCCGTGATGCTGCTTTTCTGGGAGATGAACGCCCCTCGGAACATCTCCCTGATCCAGGTGGGGAAATGCATGGTCATCGGCGGCTTCTTGAGTGTGTTCTTCACCCTTTTCTTCGGCAAATTCCTTGACTATGAAAATCCGATTTGGGCGGGGCCGGTGGAGGAGACGACGAAATTGCTGGCCCTCTGCTTCTTTGCGGGGAACAAGCGATATCCCTACAAAATCAACGGTCTGATTTTGGGAGCCGCCGTGGGAACGGGATTCGCCATTCTGGAAGATGGATTGTACTTCTTTAATAGCGCGGAAAACATGGCGGAGGTTGTGATGTGGCTCCGGGCCTTCCATTCCCTGGTTGGCCATGCCCTGTTCACGGCTTTGGTGGGCGCCGGCTTCTGGCGAGTCAAGGAACTCCAGATTCCCCTGGTGAACAAGATCTTCAGCGCAAAGTTCCTGGTTCCCTTCATCGTGGGGGTGGGGCTCCACATGTTCAACAACAGCGAACTGTTGGAGGACGAACTGCTTCTGAGATATGGCATCATGTTTGTGGTGGGGTACTTCTTCGTCCTGGTGTTTTTGCAGGAGGGACTGAAGGAGATTTGGATGCTGCAGAAGAATGCGGAGGCCTTCCAAGGCGCAGGAGGGGCGCAACGGTAGGGGGAATGTGAGGAATCGGGGAGGGAGGGGAGAGGGCAGAATCCAGGGAATAGGCTATCTTTTCCCTTGGCCTTTTTCTCCCTCTTCCCTCTTTTGGATTTCCTTCCCCTCCCTCCCTCATGCCCCGTTTTTTCCGTCTTCTTCCCCTGTGCGGTGTTCTGCTTCTTTTAGGAGCATGCACCACGGAACAGCGTCTGGCGCGGTTGGACGGAAATGTGGCCCGGCTTTTAGGGGAGGCCACGGTGCCGGCGCTAGGGGAGGGGGCGTCCCCGGAAGTGTTGTCCATTGACGGCTATCGTCCCTGGAGTCGGTCGGAGGGCAAGGAGGGGGAGCTTTCCCTGGATTTACGGGGGGCTTTGGAACTGGCGGCCAAGCATAGCCGGAGCTATCAGAACGCCCGGGAGACCCTGTATCAGAGCGCCCTTTCCCTGGTGGCCCAGCAGCATCTCTGGGCGTGGAACCCCACCCACAACCTCTCGACCCTCTTCCGCACCCGCCAGAGTCCGGAGTCGGAGAGCCTCTTCTCCACGGAGGAATCCCTGGGATTCACCAAGCGTCTGGCGGCGGGGGGACGCCTCACAGGCTCCCTGGCCCTCTCCACTCTCCGCTATTGCAGCGGGGATCATTCGGTGAATATGGGGACCCTGGCCTCCCTGACGCTGACCCAGCCTCTGCTGGCCGGCGCCGGAAAACTGGCCGCCCGGGAACCCCTCACCCAGGCGGAGAGAAACCTGATCTACGCCCTCCGCAGCTATGTGCGCACCCGGAAGGCCCTGCTGCTGGATATTGCGGAAAAGTACTACAATGTGCTGAATGCCGAGGCGGATCTCCAGATCGGGGAGATGAGTTATGAGAGCCTGAAGTATTCCCAGGAGCGTTCCCTGGCCATGAGCGAGGGGGGACGGGTCACGCAAATCGATGTGGACCAGGCGCGGCAGCGGTTGCTGACGGCGGAATCCAACCTGGTGTCCTATCGGGAGGCCATCCAGAATGCCAAGGACGCCCTGAAGGTGGCCCTGGCCATCCCTCTGGAGACGGGAATTGCTGTCAGCCAGCAGGATCTGGCGGTCCTTCTCACGGCGCCGCTGCCGGAGCCCGCCTGCACCTTGGAGGAGGCCGTGGCCCAGGCCCTCCGGAACCGCCTGGATCTGGCCAATGCCCGGGATGCCCTGGAGGATGCCCGGCGGGCGGTGGAAATCGCCCGGGACGACATGGGGATGAAACTGGATCTGACCCTCTCCGCCAGCGCCCGGGGATCCCAGGGAAATCGCCTCCACGCCCCCCGGGTGGGCAAAGCGGAATACACCGCCGGCCTGGATGCGGATCTCCCCCTGGACCGCACCACCGAGGCCATCGCCCTGCGTCGGGCCATGATTGCCCTGGGCCGTCAGGAACGGGAACTTGCCCAGAGCCAGGAGGAGGTGACCCAGTCCCTCCGCCGCACCTGGAATACCCTGCGCTCCTACCGCCAGCGCATTGCCATCCAGAAGCTTTCCGTCACCCTGGCGGAGAAACGGGTGGAGAATACCCGGATGCTCTTCGAGGACGGACGCATCGCCATCCGGGAATACCTGGATGCCCAGGACGACCTCTCCAATGCCCGGAACTCCCTGACACGGCAGCTGGTCAGCAACCGCATCTGTTGGCTCCAGCTCCTCCATCAACTGGAGGAACTGCCTGTGAATCCCGAAACCCTCTGGTGCGACCAGATGGAAATGCCCTGATTTCTCCCCGCTTCGCAAGGTAACAACGACACCATGGCACGCCTTTATTTCTCCCTTGTCTTCGCCTTAATCCTGCTGCTGGGCGCCGGATGCCGTCGGAATGGCCCGGGGGCCGGACAGGAACTCTATTCCGTTAGCCGGGGGGCGCTGGATATCACGGTGCTGGCCAGCGGCAGCGTGGAAACGGCCCGCTCCACCAACATCCTCCAGAAGGTGGGCAAGCCCGCCAAGATTGTCACCATCGTTCCGGAGGGGACGCTGGTGACGGAGGAGGATGTGGCCCAGGGAACGGTTCTGGTGCAGTTTGACGCCAAGGACATGGAGGATCAGCTCTACGAACGGCAGACGGCCTACGAGAATGCCCAGGCCTCGGCCGTGACGGCGGAGGAGACCCTGGCCATCCAGATTTCCGACAACGAGAGCAGCATCCGGCAGGCGGAATTGGAGGTGCTGTATGCCCACAGCGATTTGCGGAAGCTGGTGGGGGATGCCCTGGCCGCCACCTTCACGGACCAGGAACCCCAGGACATTCCCTCCTTGCTGAACCATCCCGAACTGGATGGCACGGCAAAGCTGAATCTCACCACCTACCTCAGTGACATCGAACTGGCCCAGACTAAATTGAACCGGGCGGAGCAGACCCTGGAATACACCCGGAAACTCTACGAAAAGCAGTTTGTCAGCAAGAACGACTTCGAGAACGACCAGCTGGATGTGCAGTCCCAGAGCAAGTCCCTGGAGGCCACCCGGGGCAAATACGAGATTTTCCGGCGCTTTGACTTTGAGAAGGATTTCCAGAAGGCCTGGGCCACCTGGCAGGAATCCCGGCGCTCCCTGGAACGCACCCAGGCCAATGCGAAGATCCGCCTCACCACGGCGGAATCCAAGCTCCGCACCGCCCGGCAGACCCTGGCCCAGGCGAAAAAGCGCTTTGAGGAAGCCCAGGAAGCCCTGCAGAACTGCACCATCAAGGCCACCATGACCGGCATGGTGGTCTATCCCAAACTGCCCCGCTGGGACAACAGTGGCCCCATCCAGCCGGGAAAGGAGATCCGCAACGAACAGGTGGTCTTTACTTTGCCGGATCTCTCCCAGATGCAGGTGAAGGTCTCCATCCCCGAAGCCCAGATCGACATGCTGGAGGTTGCCCAGAGCGCCCGTATCACCCTGGATGCCATCCCCGGCAAGTCCTTCTCCGGAAAGCTCTCCAGCAAGGGAATCCTTCCCAGCGCCGAGGACGAATGGCTGAACCCGGATACCAAGGTCTACACGGTGAAGATCGATTTCGACGAGTCCGGGAGTCATCTGCGCCCCGGCATGACCGCCACGGTGGAAATCCTCATCCGGCGCCTGGAGGATGTGCTCTTTGTGCCCATCCAGTCGGTGCAGACCGACGGGGAGGGACGCCATCGCTGCATCCTGGCCAATGGGGAGAGCCGCCTGGTGTCCCTGGGGGAGCGGAACCGCTCCTTTGTGGAGGTGCGCCAGGGGCTGGAGGCGGGGGAGCAGATCCTCATGTGTCCGCCGGAGGCCCCGGGGGAGGGGGACATCCGGGAAGAACCGCAGGGGAGCGGGGAGGAGCCTGCGCCATGAGCGGGGAGGTGTCGGCGCATCCCTCTGTCCGGGAGGTGCTGCGGGTGGAGGAGTTACGGAAGGAGTTTCCCATGGGGGACACGGTGGTGCGGGCCCTCTGCGGCATCTCCTTTGCCATGGAAAAGGGGGACTATCTCTCCATCATGGGGACCTCCGGCTCGGGAAAGTCTACCTTGCTGAGCATTCTGGGATGCCTGGATACCCCCTCCTCCGGAGAGTATTTCCTGGAGGGGGTGAATGTCTCCCGGATGAATGACCGCCAGCTCTCCCATGTTCGGGGATGCAAATTTGGCTTTGTCTTCCAGTCCTTCAATCTGATTCCCCAATTGACCGTGCTGGAGAACATCGAGGTGCCCCTCTTCTACCAGGGATGGCGGGAGGAGGAGAGCCGCCGACGTTCCCGGGAGCTGGCCAGGATGGTGGGGCTGGAGCACCGCATGGAGCATCGCCCGGCGGAACTTTCCGGAGGACAGCGCCAGCGGGTGGCCATTGCCCGGGCCCTGGCCAATGACCCCGCCATGATCTTCGCCGACGAACCCACCGGAAACCTGGATCACGCCACCGGCTTGGAGATCATGCGGGTGCTGGATGACCTGGCCGCCCAGGGACGCTCCATCATTCTGGTGACCCACGAACGCGCCATCGCAGAACATGCCGGAAGAATCCTCTGGCTCCAGGACGGCGCCATCGCCAAGGATGAACGACGATGAGCCCCCTTCTCTACAACTTCCGCCGCATTGTCCGTCTGGGCCTGGAAAGCATTGTGGAGCACAAGCTCCGCAGCTTCCTGACCATGCTGGGAATCATCTTCGGCGTGGGCAGCGTCATCGGTATGCTGGCCATTGGGGAGGGGGCCTCCCACGAGGCACGGGAGCAAATCCGGAGCCTGGGGAGCAAGAACATCATCATCCGCTCCGTGAAACCCCAGGAGGATGGAGGGGGAAATGGCAGGGGAATGCGCTCCCTGCTGACTGCCTATGGCCTGAAATACGAGGATGCCCTCCGCCTCCGGGAACTCTTCCCCCGGGTGCAAATCCATATCCCTGCCCGGGAAATCCAGGGACGGGCCCGGAACGGAGAAAACTCCCTCCCCGTGAGAATCATCGGCACCGTCCCCTGGGCCATCCCCCAGCCCCGGGAACATATGCTCCAGGGACGCTTCCTGGATGCCCAGGATGTCCGCTCCATGGAAAACGTGGTGGTGCTGAGCCAGGAGGCCGCCCGCCGCCTCTTCCCCCTGACACCTCCCCTGGGCAGGAATCTGTATCTGGGGGACCAGGCCTATCAGGTGATTGGCATCCTCAAGGCGCCGGAGGGAGGCCAGGGCGGCGCGGGAACCTCCCAGGGCCAGGCCCGGGAGATCCATCCGGTTTACATCCCCATTACCGCCGCCCGTCGCCGCTTCGGCGAGGTGATCATGAACCGGGAAAGCGGCTCCATGACCCTGGAGAAGGTGGAGCTGCACCAGCTGACCTTGACGGCCCCCACCGAGGAGGAAGTGATTCCCCTGGTGGCCGCCGTCCGCCGCGCCCTGAAGCAGACCCACCGCAAGACCGACTTCGAACTCACGGTGCCCCTGGAACTCCTCCGTCAGGCCGAGCAGACCAAGCGGATCTTCAATGTGGTCCTGGGGAGCATTGCCGCCATCAGCCTGCTGGTGGGGGGTATTGGCATCATGAACATCATGCTGGCCAACGTGACGGAGCGCACCCGGGAAATTGGAATTCGCCGTGCCCTGGGGGCGACCCGGGGTCATATTGTCGTCCAGTTCCTCACGGAGGCCCTCCTGCTCTCCCTCTGCGGCGGCCTCCTGGGAATCG
>JAEDNW010000187.1:0-2367 GCA_016302315.1 Lentisphaeria bacterium | reverse complement strand
TCAAAGGGCTTCCGGTCACGGTCGAAGGGCTTACGGTCACGATCCCCGAAGGGCTTACGGTCGCGGTCAAAGGGTTTGCGGTCGAAGCGGCTCTCGCCACCTTCCTCGTTCCCCTCCTCCGCATACCAGGAACGGCGCTCCTGGAAGGGCTTGCGGTCACGATCAAAGGGCTTGCGCTCACGATCGAAGGGCTTGCGGTCGAAGCGACTCTCGCCACCTTCCTCGTTCCCCTCCTCCGCATACCAGGGACGGCGCTCCTGGAAGGGCTTGCGGTCACGATCGAAGGGCTTGCGGTCACGGTCGAAGGGCTTGCGGTCTCCAAAGGGCTTGCGCTCACGATCAAAGGGCTTGCGATCTCCGAAGGGCTTGCGGTCCCGTCCGAAAGGCTTCCGGTCACCGGAGGTTTCCTTATCCTTGCGGTATTCGGGATAGGGGCTGGCGGCGTAGGGGCGGTGTTCCCGGTCGAAGGGTTTGCGCTCCTTCTGCCAGTAAGGCCGGGGATCCGCAGAAATGGGCTGTTCCGCCAGCTGGATCCGGGCGAAGACCTTTTCCTGTTCTTCGCCGCTCATCATCCGCCAGGCGCCTGCGGAGAGATTCTCGTCCAGCTCCAGTCCGCCGATGGCCACCCGCCGCAGCAGGGTCACTTCCAGCCCCACATCCTTGCAGAGACGGCGCACCTCCCGCTTGCGTCCCTCTCCCAGGGTGATTTCCAGGGCACAGTGACCTCTCTGCACTCCCTTGTCCTCCACTGCCAGGGCCCGGAGAAACTCGTCGTTGTCATAGAATCCCTCCAGCATCCGGCGGCGGAGGCTGGTGGCATACTGGCCATCGCACTCCACATAGTACCGCTTCAGGATCTGGCGGGAGGGATGCATCACCTTCTGGGCGTAGTCGCCGTCGTTGGTGAGGATCAGGAGTCCCTCCGAATCCCGGTCCAGCCGTCCCACGGTGAAGAGGCGTCCGAAGCGCTGGGGGATCAAATCAAAGACCAGGCGATCCGCATGGGCATCCTTGGCACTGCAGGTATAGCCCACAGGCTTGTTCAGGAGGAGATACACCTTCCCCTGGGGATGGCTTTCCACCAGACGCCCCTCGAAATGCACCTTGTCCTTCTCCGGATCCACGTTGTAGGCAGGAGACAGCACCGCCTCCCCGTTCACCGTGACACGCCCCTCCAGGATCAACTCCTCGCAATTACGACGGGAGGCAATGCCGGCGGAGGCCAGGAATTTCGCCAGGCGCTCCTCCTTTCCCGAAGCGCTCCCCTCCTCCACGCCATCCTCGGAGGGCTCCTCCGCAGACGGCACAACTTCCTCCACGGATGCGACATTCCCCTCCTGAGAAGACGCTGTCTCCCCGGGAAAAAGGCGGGACACCCCCTCCTCCACAACGGAGGAATCCTCCCACTGCTGCTGACTGCCCGTCTCTTCCTTCTTCTCTTCGTCCTGGAAATCCATCGTCTTACTCTTCCTTGGCGTCACGCCGTAAAAAAATCCACGCTTCTATCTATGCTTCTTGAGAATTGCGTAATGTAGCACATATTTGGACACTTTTAGACAGGTTTACCCTTCTTCCCGGCGGAATACGGCAACCCGGCACCGGCCGACCCCATGCCCAGGATGGCCCATGGGCACGATCCCGGGCATCAGAAGAGGAAGAGGGGAATGTGGGGTTTCCCCTGCCAGTTTTCCCCCGTGGTTGCCCACGGGACTTTGGTCACTATTTGGATGTATGCGCGGGCGCGCGAGAGATAAGAGGTTCCCCTCACCCCCATCCCGCCATCCCGGGGGTTCCCGGCCGGGATGAACCCGGCATCCACCCCCGTCTAGCGATCCTGCCACCCCTGCCGGGGTTCTGGGTTGGATGGTGTAGCGTCAAAGGTTATTCCGTGTTTCCCCGCCTCAATCCGTTTCCGTGGAATGGGGGGGGGGGATGGATGTATGCGCGTACGCGCGCGGGGTAAGAGGTTCCCCTCGCCCCCATCCCGCCATCCCCTGTAGGATACCCTTTCTAGAAAGTACCGTCGCCAAATGGGCCAGGGACGCTCGAAAATCCCACGAACGCTTGTCCATACGGGACCATTGGGGAGATTTCCCCCAGATATTCCCCTCGCCCCCCCCGCCCGCCATCCCGGGAGTTCCCGACCGGGATGAACCCGGCATCCACCCCCGTCTAGCGATCCTGCCACCCCTGCCGGGGTTCTGGGTTGGATGGTGGTAGCACCAAAATCGGGGGATACCCCCGTGCCCCCCCCCTGGATACATTCTAGCCCCCCGGGGGTTCCCGCTACGCTCCACCCACGGGGTAGACGGGCCTCCCACCCCGCCCACGGGGTTCGGATCGTATTTTTGGCCTTACCGGGGGTTT
>JAEDNW010000078.1:0-11674 GCA_016302315.1 Lentisphaeria bacterium | reverse complement strand
CGAGTTGACTGCCGAGATGGAGCAGTTTGTGAAGTACATCGAGGGTCTCACCGTCCTGGATCTCTCCAAGCTGGTGAAGGCTCTTGAGGAGCGCTTGGGTGTCTCCGCCGCCGCCCCCGTGGCCGTGGCCGCCGCCGCCCCCGCCGCCGCCGCTGCTCCCGTGGAGGAGAAGACCGAGTTCGACGTGATCCTGGTGGACGCTGGTGCCCAGAAGATCCCCGTGATCAAGGAAGTCCGCGCTCTGACCGGCCTGGGCCTGAAGGAGGCTAAGGACCTGGTGGACGGCGCTCCCAAGGCTCTGAAGACCGGCGCTTCCAAGGAAGAGGCCGAGCAGATCAAGGCCAAGCTGGAAGCCGCTGGCGCCAAGATCGAGGTCAAGTAGCCATGCAGCTGTCGTCTACGGCAGCGTAATGGTAGTCGCCGCAGAGGCTTTTCCCCCGGGGAGAATGCCCTCTGCGGCGCTTTTGCGCCCTGGTGTAATTCCGGGGCGCCTTCGGCTCTCCCTGGCAGGGGAGAGGCTTTTCTGCCCGGGAGAGCCGGAGAAATCAAAATAATTTGCGTTTTTTGCGCACCGTGCGTTCCGGGTTCCGGGAGAGGGGTGGTGAGACGAAGTAGATCGCCCCAGAACTATGTGAGGAGCCTGGCGGGTGTGCGGATGGCGCGGTGTCCCCTGTGGCGTCCCCGTTCTTTTTTGCGGGGGCGGCGGGACACGTATGAGGGGAGGGCGGTGTCCTTCCCCGTGGTCTGACTGATTTCCCCCGTGTCCGGTGTTTTGCCGGGGCGCCTTGTGGCGTCCGGCCATCTTTTCCCTTGTAAGAATCCGGTTCGTCATCCGTTTTCCCGGGGCCGTTTTGTCCTGTTTCGGGTGGCGTTTTTCCCCCATCCCCCCATCCCCCTGTGGCAACAGAAGGAGCAAGATGAAAGGCGAGCGCATCAACTTCGGCCGTCTGAAGGAAGTCCTTCCCATTCCTGACCTCATCAGTCTGCAGACCAAAGCCTATGCGGACTTTCTGCAAATGAATGTCCCCCCGGAAAAGCGGATCCGGGCCGGTCTTCAGGAAGTGCTGATGGATTTCTTCCCCCCCGCCTCCGCCGACAACCGCATGGGCTGCGGCGTGGAGTTTGTCAAGTATGAGATCCGGGTGGGGGAGAACAACCTCTCCGAGCTGTTGAAGACTGGCGGCACCTATCAGGGTGAGCTGTTCGTCACCTTCCGGATGCGGGGTGCCAGCAACAAGGACATTCACGAGGAGACCCTCCGTCTGGGGCACATTCCCCTGATGACCCCCAGCGGCTCCTTCATCATCAACGGCAGCGAGCGGGTGATTGTCAGCCAGCTCCATCGTTCCCCCGGCGTCTGCTTCGAGAATACCCACCACGCCAGCGGCAAGAACATCTACAGCTACAAGATCCTCCCCGATCACGGATCCTGGCTGGAAGTCCAGTTTGACATCAAGGATATGATGTACATCTATCTGGACCGGAAGCGCCGCCGCCGCAAGTTCCTGGTTTCCGTCTTCCTCCGTGCCTTCGGCTACAACAGCAACAAGGAGATCCTGGATGCGGTCTACGGCGTGCAGGAGAAGAGCATCTCCGTCCTGATGAAGGAATCCGATCCCGCCCACTACACCAACGTGGAGAAGGTGGTGAACCCGGAGGACAAGGAAGAGCTGCTGCTGGGCGCCCTGGAACCCCTCAGCCAGGAGTATCTCGCCAATATGAAGGCCGCCGGCGTGAAGAAGATCTGCGTGGTGGATACCAACGAGATCGGCGACTACTTCATCAAGTGCCTCCAGAACGACTCCACGGTCACCCAGGAGGATGCCCAGCGGGAGATCTACAAGCGGATGCGCCCCAGTGATCCCACCAGCGCCAGCAATGCCCGGGCCCTCTTCGAGCGGATGTTCCAGGATGTCCACCGCTACGACCTGGGCCTGGTGGGCCGCTTCAAGCTCAACCAGCTCCTCCACATCCAGGTTCCCGAAACCGAGCGCACCCTGACCAAATGGGATATCGCCGCCGCCACCCGGGAGCTGATGCGCCTCTACAAGAGCGGCGGAAAGCAGGATGACATCGACCATCTCTCCCGCCGTCGTATCCGCACCATCGGCGAACTGCTGCAGAACCAGTGCCGGGTGGGGCTGAACCGGGTGGCCAACCTGGCCCGGGAGCGCAAGAACAACCGAGGCCAGGACATGGGAAGCGTCAGCATCAGCAGCCTCATCGCCCCCAAGGGCTTCGAGAGCGCCATGACGGACTTCTTCCAGCACAACCAGCTCTCCCAGTTCATGGACCAGACCAACTGCCTCTCTGAACTGACCAACAAGCGCCGCCTCTCCGCCCTGGGCCCCGGCGGTCTGACCCGTGACCGCGCCGGCGCGGAAGTCCGCGACGTCCACGCCAGCCACTACGGCAGAATCTGCCCCATCGAAACGCCGGAAGGACCCAATATCGGTCTGATCTCCAGTCTGGCCCTCTACGCCCAGCTGGATGAGTTCGGATTCATCCGCACCCCCTACTGCCGGGTGAAGAACGGCCAGGTGGTCACCGACAAGAAGGGCCGTCCCGAGATCGTCTACATGAAGGCGGACGAGGAGGAGGAACACGTGATCGCCCAGGCGAACGCCCCCCGGGACGAGAAGGGATTCTTCATCAACGAGCATGTCCTGGGCCGCAAAGGCGGCGAGGCCGGCGAATTCCTGGCCACGGATGTGGATTTCATCGACGTCTCCCCCAAGCAGATGATCTCCGCCGCCGCCAGTGTCATCACCTTCCTGGAACATGACGACGCCAACCGCGCCCTCATGGGATGCAACATGCAGCGCCAGGCCGTGCCTCTGATGCGCCCCGAAGCTCCCCTGGTGGGCACCGGCATGGAGGGCGTCATCGCCCGCTATTCCCACGCCATCCAGGTGGCCACGCAGGACGGCGTGGTGGCCTGGGCGGACGGCACCAAGGTGATTGTCACCCCCGACGGCAAACTCCCCGAGGGAACCACCGCCGACGACTACACCACAAACCTGGATACCGAAAAGATCCAGGTCTATCTCCTCTTCAAGTTCCTGCGCTCCAACGCCTGCACCCTGGTGAACCAGCGCCCCATCGTCCTGGCGGGCCAGCGGGTCACCAAGGACCAGCCCCTGGCGGACGGCGCCTGCACCGACGGCGGCGAGCTGGCTCTGGGCCGCAACGTGCTGGTGGCCTTCATGTCCTGGCGCGGCTACAACTACGAAGACGCCATCATCATCAGCGAGAAGCTGGTGCAGGAGGACATCTACACCTCCGTGCACATCAACCTCCAGGAGGTGGAGGTGCGTCCCACCAAGCAGTCCCAGCCTGAGGAAATCACCCGTGACATTCCCAACGTGGCCTCGGAGACCCTCAGCAATCTGGACACCGAGGGTGTCATCCGCCTGGGTGCCGTGGTGAAGCCCGGCGACGTCCTGGTGGGCAAGGTCACGCCCAAGCAGGAAGGCGAGCTGGCGCCGGAAGAGCGTCTGCTGAAGGCCATCTTCGGTGAGAAGTCCAGCGATGTGAAGGACACCTCCCTGAAGGCCGAGCCCGGCAACGACGGCGTGGTGATGGATCTGCGGGTGCGCCGGAACCAGGATCCCACCAAGGTCAAGATGAACAAGAGCGAGCTGCGCAACAGCCAGAACGAGACCCGGGAGCGCTACCGCCAGAAGCGGAATGTGATCCTGGACGAGCTGGTGAAGGAGCTGGCCGACAAGTTCTCCGGCGGCAAGCTGCCGGTGGAGGTCACCTTCACCAACGACAGCCACGAGGTGGAGACCATCATTCCTGCGGACCGGAAGATCACCAAGCAGATGCTGACCAATCTGGCCAACAACTACGAGCGGTATCAGATGCCCGAGGCCAAGGAGAAGGACGAGATCGAGGAGATCGTCAAGAAGTACCGGGGCCGTCTCCGGGAGAACGAGCGCTGCTGCAAGGAATCCATCGAGCTTCTGGAGAAGAACGAGGGTGCCGAGCCCGGCAAGATCGCCGACGTGAAGGTCTACATCGCCAGCAAGCGCCGCCTCTCCATCGGCGACAAGATGGCCGGTCGTCACGGAAACAAGGGTATTGTTTCCAAGATCGTCCCCGTGGCGGATCTTCCCTTCATGGCGGATGGCACCCCTGTGGAAATCGTGCTGAACCCCATGGGTGTGCCTTCCCGAATGAACATTGGACAGGTCTTTGAGACCCACGCCGGCTACGCCGCCAAGATCCTGGGAATCACCGTGGCCACCCCGGCCTTCGACGGTATGCCCGAGGAGCGCATGGTGGATCTGCTGGAGCGCGCCCGCCTGGTGAAGATCGCGGAGGCCGCCGGCAAGACGGTGCCCGAGAAGATCATGGAAGGCCTGCGGAAGGTGGAAGGCAAGGAAGTCGAGAAGGCCAAGGCAGAACTGCGGAAGCTCATCGAACAGGCCGGCTGGAAGGTGGGCCCCCGGAATGACGAAATCGGCACCGGCGGAAAGGTGGTGGATGCCAACGGCACCGACCGCACCGATGATTTCGTGGATATCGACGGCAAGACCCGCCTCTATGACGGACGCACCGGCGATGCCTTCGAACAGCGGGTCATGGTGGGACAGATCTATATGCTGAAGCTGGACCACCTGGTGGTGAACAAGATCCACGCCCGTGCCGTGGGACCCTACTCCCTGGTGACTCAGCAGCCTCTGGGCGGCAAGGCCCAGGGCGGCGGACAGCGCTTCGGAGAAATGGAGGTCTGGGCTCTGGAGGCCTACGGCGCCGCCTATACCCTCCAGGAAATGCTCACCGTCAAGTCCGACGACATCATCGGACGCACCAAGATCTACGACTCCATCATGAAGGGCAACAATGAACTTGAGCCCGGAGTGCCCGAGTCCTTCAACGTGCTGCGCCGGGAGATGATGAGTCTCTGCCTGGATGTCCGCATCCAGCGCGCCGCCTCCAATATGGCGTAGGCGGAGACCAATCCCTCCCTTTCCGAGTGTGGCGGGCCCTGCGGGACCCGCCGAAAACCCCCCTTTCCCTGAGGATAAAAAGTGGATACTCTGATGAACAAAACCGATTCCGCGGCCGATGTGGATGTGCTGAAGGACTCCAACAGTGTCTCCATCAGCGTTGCCTCTCCCGACATCATTCGCAAGTGGAGCCACGGCGAGGTCAAGAGCCCGGAAACCATCAACTACCGCACCTTCAAGCCCGAGAGAAACGGCCTCTTCTGCGAGCGCATCTTCGGACCCCAGAAGGACTACGAGTGCAGCTGCGGAAAATACAAGCGGGTGAAGTACAAGGGCGTGGTCTGCGAGACCTGCGGCGTGGAAGTCACCCAGTCCCGTGTGCGCCGTGAGCGCATGGGACACATTGAACTGGCGGTGGGCGTCTCCCATGTCTGGTTCTACAAGTGCGCTCCCTCCCGCCTGGGCCTGCTCCTGGGCATGGGCCAGAACGCCCTGGAGGAAGTCCTCTACTACGAGAAGTTCGTGGTGACCGATCCCGGCGACACTCCCCTGGCCAAGCAGAGCCTCCTCACCGAGGAGGAATACAAGGACCAGCTGACTGTCTACGGCGATGCCTTCAAGGCGGAAATCGGCGCCGAGGCCATTGAGGCCCTGATGCCCACCCCCGAGGAACTGCCCGCCCTGCGGGATGAACTGGCCAAGGAGCTGGAGTCCACCAAGAGCAAGCAGAGCCGCACCCAGATCGTGAAGCGCATCCGCCTCATCGAGGGATTCATCAAGAACAAGATGGATCCCCGCTGGATGATCCTCCACGTCCTGCCCGTCATCCCCCCCGATCTGCGGCCTCTGGTGCCCCTGGAAGGCGGACGCTTCGCCACCAGCGACCTCAATGACCTCTATCGCCGGGTCATCAACCGGAACTCCCGCCTTCGCGGCCTGAAGCAGATCCCCACTCCCCCCGTGATCATCCGCAATGAACAGCGGATGCTCCAGGAGGCCGTGGATGCCCTGCTGGACAACGGCCGCCATGGCCGCGCCGTCACCGGCACCGGCAACCGCCCCCTGAAGTCCCTCACCGACATGTTGAAGGGCAAGCAGGGACGCTTCCGCCAGAATCTGCTGGGTAAGCGTGTGGACTACTCCGGCCGTTCCGTTATCGTGGTGGGCCCCGAGCTGAACATCAACCAGTGCGGCCTGCCCAAGGAAATGGCCCTGCGGCTCTTCGAGCCCTTCATCATCCATCGCCTCCGGGAGCAGGGCAAGGTCCAGACCGTGCGCAATGCCAAGCGCTGGATCGAGGAGCGCCGGAAGGAAGTGTGGGACGTGCTGGACGAGGTGGTCACCGGCCATCCCATCCTGCTGAACCGCGCCCCCACCCTCCACCGGATCTCCATCCAGGCCTTCGACCCCATCCTCATCGACGGCCAGGCCATCCGCCTCCATCCCCTGGTCTGCGCCGCCTTCAACGCCGACTTCGACGGCGACCAGATGGCTGTCCACGTGCCCCTCTCCAACGAGGCCCAGCTGGAGGCCAAGCTCATCATGCTCTCCCCCAACAACATCTTCTCCCCGGCGGACGGACGCCCCCTGGCGCTGCCCTCCCAGGATATGGTGCTGGGTATCTACTACCTCTGCTACGAGGACGAGGCCCGCAAGGCCGCCTTCCTGGCCAAGCCCGCCCACGAGCAGCCTCACTACGACACCTACGAAGAGGTGCTCCAGGCCATGGAGGCCCACCGCATGGCCAACGAGAACAACCACAATGCCCGGGAACCCATCGCCGTGGGACTGGACATCCATGACTTCTTCTACTTCAAGAACCCCTACTACCGGGATCCTGTGGAGCAGGCCCGTCTGGATGCCCTGGAGGGCGCCGAGAAACTCCGCCTGGAAGCCGAGGACCGGAAGATGGTCTGGGGCAACCGGAAGGAGCGCTGGGTGGTAACCACGCCGGGACGCATGATCTATCACGAGATCTGGCCCAGCGTCCTGGGATTCTGGAACAAGCCCGCCAAGAAGAAGGACATCCAGGGCATGATCAAGCAGTGCCACGAGATCTGCGGCCACGACGAGCTGCTGCCCCTCCTGGACCGCCTGAAGAACCTGGGCTACGCCTGGGCGACCCGCTCCGGATTCTCCATCGCCATCGCCGATATGCTCATTCCCGCCGACAAGGAAATGCGCATCAAGGCCGCCGACCAGGATGTGGAGAACGCCCGCCAGGAGAAACTCCAGGGCTCCATCGACGAGAATGTCCGCCGCCAGCGCTGCATCGATACCTGGGACAACGTCCGTAAGCAGCTGGGCGAGGCTCTGGAAGTGACCCTGAAGGCCAACGGCGGCCGCCCTGGCATCAACTCCGTCTGGGCCATGATGGACTCCGGAGCCCGAGGCTCCAAGGACCAGGTCACCCAGCTGGGCGGTATGCGCGGTCTGATGTCCAACACCAGCGGTGACATCGTGGAAACCCCCATCCTCCACAACTTCCGGGAAGGCCTCACCGGTCTGGAGTACTTCAACTCCACCCACGGCTCCCGAAAGGGTATGGCCGATACCGCTCTGAAGACGGCCGACGCCGGATACATGACCCGACGCCTGGTGGACGTGGCTCACGATGTGATCTGCACCGAGGAGGACTGCGGCACCACCAACGGAATCTGGCTCTCCGCCCTCAAGGACGGCAACAAGGAGACCAAGTCTCTGGCCGACCGTATTGTGGGACGCTTCTCCGCCGACAACATCTACGACAACATGAACAACCTGATCGTGGGTGCCGGCGAGGAAATCACTCCCTTCATCGCCAACCGCCTGAAGGAAGCCGGATACGAGAAGATCCACATCCGCTCCGTCCTCACCTGCGAATCCCACCGGGGCGTCTGCGCCAAGTGCTACGGCCGCAACCTGGCCACCGGCGAAATGCCCATGGAGGGCGATGCCCTGGGCATCATCGCGGCCCAGTCCATCGGTGAACCCGGCACTCAGCTGACCCTCCGTACCTTCCACTCCGGCGGTACCGCCTCCACCACCGCCCTGGACAAGGAAGTCTGCGCCAAGTGGGAACAGGTCTCCGCCGAACTGCGCAACAAGCTGGACGAACTGGAAAACCATGCCAAGTCCGCCAAGTGGAGCGAAAAGAAGCGGAACGACGAACGGCGCAAGCTGGAGAAGCGGGAGAATGTGGCCTTCCTCACCTTCGAGGACATGGACATCATCTCCGGCCCCGGCGAGGACGGCGAGGAAATCCGCTACGTGGTCTCCCGGGATGGACGCATCCATGCCAAGGTGGCCCTCTTCCCCCGCAACAGCAAGGAGCCCATGATGGGCGACGTGGATCTGGCGGTCTTCGATATCCCCTACGGGGCTATCCTGAAGGTGACGGAGCAGCAGCTGGTGAGCCCCGGCGAACTGCTGGCCATCATCGACCCCTACACCAATCCCACCATCGCCCGCACGGCAGGCCACATCCGGTATCAGGACCTCATTGACGGCCAGACCATCCGGAAGACCTTCAACAAGCAGTCCGGCAAGAACGAGATCACCGTCATCCAGCATCCCGAGGATACCCATCCCGCCCTGCTGATCGTGGACAAGAAGGGAGACGTCCTCCAGACCGAGCCTCTCTCCGAAGGCGCCCAGATCCTGGTGGCCGACGGCGAAAAGATCCCGGGTCCCCAGTACATCGCCAAGACTCCCAAGAGCCAGGCCAAGACTTCGGATATCACCACCGGTCTGCCTCGTGTGGCCGAACTCTTCGAGGCGCGGCGCCCCAAGGACGCCGCTGTCCTGGCCCAGATCGGCGGCGTGGTGGTCACCAGCGGCACCGTGAAGAACAAGACCAAGGTCTACGTGGTGGATATGGAGACTGCCGTCCTGGACGAGAAGACCGGGAATGTGGATCTCCAGAAGTCCCCCATCAAGGCCGAACACCAGATTCCCCCAGGGAAGCACATGGTGGTGGTCAACGGCGACCTGGTGAATGCCGGCGACTGCCTCACCGATGGCGCTCCTGTCCTCCAGGAGTTCCTGGACATCTGCGGACCCCAGCGCCTGCAGGCCCTCCTGGTGGAGTCGGTCCAGCGCGTTTACCTCTCCCAGGGTGTGGGCATCAATGACAAGCACATTGAGGTCATCGTGCGGCAGATGATGCGGAAGATCCGCATCAATGATCCCCATGACACCACCTTCCTCTATGGGGAAACGGTGGACATGCGGGCCTTCAACGCCGTCAACACCAAGGTGGTGGCGGAAGGCAAGATGCCGGCGGACGGCCAGCAGATCCTCCAGGGAATCACCAAGGCCTCTCTGGCCACCGATTCCTTCATCAGCGCCGCCTCCTTCCAGGATACTCCCCGTATCCTCACCGAAGCGGCCACCCTGGGCCGGGTGGATTACCTCCACGGCTTCAAGGAAAACGTGATCATGGGTCACCTGATTCCCGCCGGTACCGGATACTACAAGGTCCAGAACCCGGTGCTCAAGACCCTGGACGCCGATGGCAATGCCTGCGAAATCAGCGATGATGGCAACCACCTGGCCGAACCGGGAGATCCCTACGAGGATCAGGACATGGGCATCAACATGGAGAGCATGACCAGCGAGAAGGATCTGGTGGATCAGGACCTGAACATCAGCACCGGAAAGGAAGTCGGACTCTTCAATTTCGGCCCCGACGGCTCCGCCGATGACGCGAAGCTGCTGGATGGTCTGGAATAGGGTCTAGCCCATCCCGGATACGCCTCCGCCTTTCTTCGCCAAACCAAGCAGGAAGGGCGGGGGCATTTTTGTGACAAATACGCCCCCTCTCCACGCTGTCGTCCTATGCATCTGCCATCCCTGGATTTCTCCCAGCTAAACCGGATCCCTCTCCCCGCTGAGGCAGGCCGCCATTCCGCCACCTTCTCCCTCCCGCTGAAGGATGTCCAGGGATACTGGACACCCCAGCTGGCCTGGCCCCAGTTCTCCCTGCCCTGGAATCTGACGCTGGATGTCTGCGCCCAGTCGGATTATCCCGCCCTGGTCTTCCTGAACACCCAGGGGGAATGCAAGGCTTTGGTGGGGCTGTCCCAGCTGAAGCAGGAATGTCGTCTTGCGGCCCGGATGAACCAGGAGACGGGAGCATACGACATCGCGGTGGAGTGCCTGGCTTCCCAGGAGCCGGTGGAGTTGGTGGTGGACTGCCGTCCCCAGCCCTGGACGGCAGCCTTGGACCAGTGGCGGGACGGGCTGGCCGTGAACAGGCCTTTTGTGCCCCGGGAGGCCTGGAATCCCGTCTTCTGCACCTGGTATGCGGTGCATGCGGCGGTGGAGGAGAAATGGGTGGAGGAAAACGCCCGCCTGGCCTCCCGTCTGGGCATGGGGACCTTGATTGTGGACGATGGATGGTGCTTTGACCAGGCCAAACGCGTCTCCCCCGCCACCATCGGCGACTGGTATGAAAATGTGGGGGACTGGGAAATCTCCACGGCGAAATTCCCGGATTTCGCCCGCCATGTGGAGCGGATCCACCAGATGGGGATGCAGTATCTCCTGTGGGTGGCCCCCTTCCTGGTGGGGCGGAAAAGCCGGTTCCTCCAGGAAGCGCCCCAGGCCCTGCTTCCCGGCAATTTCCGGGAGGGATACCGCCTTCTGGATCCCTCCTCTCCCCAGGCGGAGACCATGATCCAGCGTATGAGCCGCCTGTTGCAGCAGACCCCCATCGATGGCCTGAAGGTGGATTTCCTGGACCAGATCGAACCCAGCTGGGAAAAACCCACCAGCGCCCATGCCCTGGCGTTCGTGGAACGGCTTCATCAGGCGATTCTCCGGGAACGCCCGGAGGCCCTTATCGAGTTCCGGCAGTCCTATGCCACTCCGGCCATGCTGCCCTACGCCACCCAGTTCCGGGCGGGGGATGTCCCCTTCGATTTCCTGGCGAATTTCCGGAACATGTCCCTGATCCGGCTGGCCATCGGGGATGGGGTGCCTGTCCATGCCGATCCCGTCTACTGGGCGCCGGGGGAACGCCCCGCCAATATCTCCCGCCACCTGGTGGCCTCTCTCCTGGGCGTGCCCATGCTCTCCATGGATCTCACCCGGCTCCCCGCCACGGAACAGGAAATCATCGCCTTCTGGCTGGCCTTCTACCGGGAAAACCGCACCGCATACCAGACGGGACGCTGGAGCCTCCGGCCCCTGGGAAGCCAGGCGGGCTACGCACACCTGCAGGCGGACGGCACCCCGGGGATCGCCATCCTCCAGGAACCCCTCCTGCTTCCGGAACTGCGGGAACGGCTGAAGAAGGGAGACTACCTCCTGAATCTCTCGGGAAGAGAGCTGGAGGTCTCTGGCGCAGAAATTCTCTTCCGCCCCGAACCGGCCGGAACCGCTTCCGCCCTCCCTGCCGGCGGCGCCGCCAGAATCTGACCCCAGAGGGAGGGGGCGCTTCAGAGAGGGGAGGGCGACTTTTTCCGGGTCTGGGAACGCATCCTTGGCAAAAAATCGGCGAGGCCGTTTGCAAACTGGAAAAATCGCCTTATCTTAAGCCCGCTTTCCAACGAAAGAAGGGAAGCCGAGGTCCAAAAGATGCGGGCATAGCTCAGTTGGTAGAGCGCTACCTTGCCAAGGTAGCTGTCGACGGTTCGAGTCCGTTTGCCCGCTCCATCTTTTTCTGGTCTCCCATTCTATGCGGGCATAGCTCAGTTGGTAGAGCGCTACCTTGCCAAGGTAGCTGTCGACGG
>JAEDNW010000077.1:0-11834 GCA_016302315.1 Lentisphaeria bacterium | reverse complement strand
GACCGCCAGCCGGAGTTCACCCAGATCGACCTGGAGATGAGCTTTGTGGAGGAGGAGGATGTGCAGGGAGTCACCGAGCGTCTGCTGGCGGCGGTGATGAAGGAAGTGAAAGGCTTGGATGTCTCCCTTCCCTTCCGCCGGGTCACCTGGAAGGAAGCCATGACCCGGTATGGCTCCGACAAGCCGGACACCCGGTTCGGCCTGGAGATGCAGAATCTCACCTCCCTCTTCTCCCAGACCGCCTTCCCCCCCTTCCGCTCTGCCCTGGATGAGCAGGGGACCATCGAGGGCTTCAACGGCAAGGGCCTGGCCCAGGCCACCAGCCGGAAACAGGCCGACCAGCTGACGGAATCCGCCAAGCTCATGGGAGCCAAGGGCCTGGTGGTCCTGAAGGTGGATCCCGCCGGTGCCCTCACCGGCCCCGCCGCCAAGTTCCTCTCCCCGGAGGAGACCCTGGCCCTGAAGGAGGCCCTGGCCGCCGAACCCGGCGACCTCCTCCTCCTCACCGCCGACCGCTCCTTCCGGGTGGCCTGCACCGCCCTGGGACGGGTCCGCCTGGATCTGGCGGAAGCCCACAACCTGATCCCCCAGGACCGCTTCGCCTTCCTCTGGGTGACGGAATTCCCCCTCTTCGACTGGGACTACCAGGAAGAGCGCTGGGTGGCGGAGCACCATCCCTTCACCCGCCCCATGGAGGAGGATCTCCCCCTGCTGGAGACCGCCCCCGGCAAGGTCCGGGCCCGGGCCTACGACATTATCCTCAACGGCGTGGAACTGGGCGGCGGCTCCCTCCGTATCCATGAACCCGCCCTCCAGGCCCTGATGTTCCGCACCCTGGGCATCTCCGACGAATCCGCCCGCCACCGCTTCGGCCATCTCCTGGACGCCTTCTCCTTCGGCGCCCCGCCCCATGGCGGCCTGGCCCTGGGACACGACCGCCTGGTGATGCTCCTCTGCGGCCTGAAGTCCATCCGGGACACCATCGCCTTCCCCAAGACCGCCAAGGCGGCCTGCCTGATGATGGATTCCCCCAGCACCGATGTGGATCCCCGTCAGCTCCAGGAACTGAACCTCACCATCACCGGCGCCCCTGCCGAAGAGTAGGCTGCGACTGGCTTTTTTCCAAGGGGGGGGGCTGCATGACACAGGGAACAGGAGGAGCCGGGAAGACAGGGAGGCGGAGGCCCTTCCTGCTGGGGATTCTGCTTCTGGGACTTCTGCTTCTGCCCCTGCCGGGGGCGGAGGAAGTCCGGATCCGGATTCTCCACACCAGCGACCTCCACGCCAATCTTTCCGGAGACAGCCAGGCCCCCGACGGACTCCTTCCCCTGGCCACCCTGCTAGAGGAACGGCGGAAGGCGGTGCCCCCGGGCACCTGCCTACTGGTGGACACCGGGGATTCCGTCCAGGGCTCCCTGGAGGGCACCCTGTCCCGGGGAATGGCCATGATTCCCTGGCTGGAATCCCTTTCCTATGACGCCTGGATTCCGGGAAACCACGACTTCGACTTCGGCCCGGAGGCCTTTCTGGAAATTGCCCGGGCTCTCTCTCCCCGGCTGCTCTGCGGCAATCTCCGCCTTCTCTCCCCTACGCCGGACTTTCCCCAGGGGGAGTTTCCCGGATGGCGCCTCTTCACTCTGGGGGAAGCAAAGGTGGCTCTCATCGGCATGACCGCCTCCTTCCTCCCCCACTGGTTCCCGGAGTTCTCCCGGCACTTTCAGGTGGAGAGCGCCCGGCAGGCCCTGGCCCGCCTGATGCCCCAGATTCTGGCCCGGCAGCCCGACCTCATTGTGCTGGCCCTCCACCAGGGCTGGATGGAGCAGGATCCCCGGGGCGTCAACGAAGTCCGGGAGCTGGCACGGGACTTTCCGGAGATAGACCTGATTCTGGGGGGGCACACCCACCGCCTCTTCCCCGGCCGGGCCGGCATCGACGGCCCCTGGTATGTCCAGCCCGGCGCCCACGGACAATACTTTGCCCAGGTGGATGCGGTGGTGGATCCCCGCCATCACCGGCTGCTGCGCCTGGAATCCCAGCTGGTGGAGGTCACCCAGGAGACGCCGCCCCATCCCGCCGCCGCCCAGGCCGTGGCCCCCTGGCAGGAGCAGGCACAGGCCTATGCCCGCCAGACTCTGGCTCCTCCCCTGCCCCGCCTCCTCTCCTTCCGGGGACGCCCCGGGGTGGACTGCCCCCTGAGCGAGCTGTTCTGCCAGGCCCTGGCGGAAGCCGCCCAATGTCCCCTGGCCCTCCATGGCATCCTGGCGAAGGAGGAGATTCCGGCGGGGATTCCCCTCACCGGCGCCCGCCTCTTCTCCCTGGTTCCCTACGAGAATTCCCTGGTGGTCTGCCAGGTGACGGCAGAGGAGCTGGGCCGGATTCTCCAGGAGCAATGGGCCATCCGCAACACCTCCGGCGCCTGCGGCATCTGGGGGGCGGAAGTGATTCTTTCGCCCCAGGGCGCCCGGGTTCTCTCCCTGGGCGAGGATACGCCCCCGGTTCCCGGGAAACGCTATGGCCTGGTGATGAACTCCCACACGGCGGCGGGCAGCGGCCGCACCCCCGTCCTCCAGGAGATTCTCGCCCAGCCCGCCAGCCAGATGCGGGACACCGGGATTTCCTCCCGGGACGCCGTCCTCCAGTGGTTTCTCCGGCATCCGGGCATCTGTCCGGAACCCCGGAAATGGCTCCGGATCCAGCGGTGATTTTTCCCCGGCCCTACCTATTTCCCATGCGTTATCCCACCCGTCAAATCCATGTCGGCTCCCTTCCCATCGGGGGAGACGCCCCCATTGCGGTGCAATCCATGTGCAGCACCCCCGCGGAGGATGCCCCAGCCACCCTGGCCCAGATCGGACGCCTGGCCCAGGCCGGCTGTCAGCTGGTGCGGGTGGCCTACCCCTCCCTCTCCTGCCGGGACGCCCTGGAGCGTATCTGCCGGGAAAGCCCCCTGCCCGTGGTGGCCGACATCCATTTTGACGGGCGCCTGGCCTTGTCCGCCCTGGAGGCGGGCGTCCAGGGGCTTCGCCTGAATCCGGGGAATCTGGCCCGCCGGGAACTTCTCCGGGAGGTAGCCCGGGCGGCGGCGGAGCAAGGCTGTGCCGTCCGGGTGGGGGTCAACATGGGAAGCCTTTCCCCCCGGGCCCGGGAGAAATACGGTCCCACGGCCCAGGCCATGGTGGAAAGCGCCCGGGAATTTCTGGGGGACTTCGAGGAGGCGGGCTGCCAGAATCTGAAGGTCAGTCTAAAGGCCTCCCACATCCCCCTCACCCTGGAAGCCTGCCGTCTCTTCCGCCCCCTCTCTCCCTGGCCCCTCCATCTGGGCCTCACCGAGGCGGGCACCCCGGCTTCCGGCATCCTGAAATCCGCCATCGCCCTGGGGGCCCTTCTGCTGGAGGGCATCGGGGACACCATCCGGGTCTCCCTCACCGCCCCGCCGGAGGAGGAAGTGGCGGCAGCCTACCAGATCCTGGATGCCCTGGGGCTTCGGCCGGGGCGCCCCCAGCTGGTCTCCTGCCCCACCTGCGGACGCACCCGCATCTCCCTCATCCCCCTGGCGGAAAAGGTGGAGAAGGAGATTCAGCGTCTTCTGGATCAGGGATACCGTCTTCCCCTGAAGAAGATCGCCGTCATGGGATGCGAGGTAAACGGTCCCGGGGAGGCGGCGGATGCAGATCTGGGCATTGCGGGGGGAGCGGGCCGGGGCGTCCTCTTCCGCCAGGGAAAGATCCTGAAGGTCCTGCCGGAGGAGGAATTGTTCCCCGCCCTCCAGGAGGAGCTCCGCCGGGTCGCCCTGCTCCCCCTGATGCCAGGTAGACCGGCACAGCCCGGCTATATTGTGACGTTTTCCTTTTCCCCCCACCGCCCCACCCCTCACCAAGGATTCCCCCTACCATGTCCAAGGCATACATCTTCCTGGGCGCCCCCGGCGCCGGCAAAGGCACTCTCGGCGACATCTTCTGCCAGAAGGTGCAAGTGATCCACATCTCCACCGGACAGCTCCTCCGGGATGAAATGGCCGCGGGATCCGAGCTGGGCAAGACCGTCAAGGAGCTCATCGCCTCCGGCGCCCTGGTCTCCGACGACATCGTCACCGCCATGGTGGACAAGCGCCTGAGCAAGGAGGACGCCAAGGCCAAGGGCGTCATGCTGGACGGCTATCCCCGGACCTGCGCCCAGGCCGAGAGCCTCACCGCCATCCTCCAGAAGCACGGATACGAGAGCGGCGTGGCCGTCCTGGTGGACACTCCCCGGGAGATCCTGATGCAGCGTCTCACCGGCCGCCGCCTCTGCGCCAACAAGGCCTGCGGCGCCAGCTACAACGTCTTCACCGCGCCTCCCGCCAAGGAGGGAGTCTGCGACAAGTGCGGCGCCGCCCTGATCCAGCGCTCCGATGACACCGAGGAGACCGCCATCAACCGCCTGAAGATCTACGACACCCAGACCGCTCCCGTCATCGAATATTACCGCAACCGGGGCGAGCTGAAGGTGACCCCCAATGCCGACGCCCCCATTGAGGAGAACTACGCCGCCCTGGAAAAGACCCTGGGCCTCTAAGGCATCCCCACTCCTGCGCCTCCGGAACCGCCGGGCTCCGGGGGCCTCACCGCCTTCTTTTTCCCCCAGAGGGGGCATTCGCGTGGAACACGTCACCATCTACAAGGAAAACGAGATCGAGAAGATCCGTCTGGCCGCCCAGGCCTCCGCCCAGGTCCTGGACCGGCTCTGCGCCGCTGTCCAGCCGGGGATGTCCACCCTGGATCTGGATCATCTGGCCGAATGCTTCATCCGGGAGACGGGGGGCCGCAGCGGCTCCCTGAACTACCACGGCTATCCCGGACAGGTCTGCATCTCCCTCAACGATGAAGTCGTCCACGGCATCGGGCGGGCGGATCGCATCATCCAGTTCGGTGATCTGGTGAGCCTGGATGTGGTGGTGGCCCTGGATGGATACTACGGGGACAATGCCCGGACGGTCTGCGCCGGCGGCCAGCCCTCCCCCCTGGCCAGCCGCCTTCTGGAGACCACGGAGGCCGCCCTGATGGCCGGCATCGAGGCCGCCCAGGAGGGGAATACCGTCAACGACATCAGCACCGCCGTCCAGCGGGTGGCGGAAGGGGCGGGCTTCCAATGCGTGCGGGACATGGTGGGCCACGGATGCGGCAAGCACATGCACGAATCCCCCGAAGTGCCCAACTTCCGCCAGCGGCGAAAGACCCCCGTCCTTCAGCCCGGCATGGTCCTGTGCATCGAACCCATGGTGAACGCCGGAACCTGGGAAATCGAAATCGACCGCCACGACCAGTGGACCTGCCGCACCCTGGATCACCAGCTCTCCGCCCATTTCGAACACCAAGTCCTCATTACCCGGAAAAAACCTGAAATCCTTACCCTATGCCCAAAGAAACCGATTGCATAAAACTGGAAGGCGTCGTCACGGAAGTGCTCCCCAACACCCGGTTCCGGGTGAAGCTGAATGCCGGCGGCAACGAAGTCATTGCCGGCATCTCCGGCAAGATGCGGAAGAACAACATCCGCATCCTGGAAGGAGACTCCGTCACGGTGGAGGTCTCTCCCTACGACCTGGGCACCGGACGAATCTCCTATCGGCGGAAGTAGACCAGCCCTGTCCGCCTGTCTCCCCTGTTTCCCCCGGGGGAATCCCCTTCCTCCCCGGCCCCGTCATTCCCCGGCGGTGTCGGCGTGCCCGTTTGCATCCCGGAGGAAAGGTGTTATAGTATGCAAATTTCCCGTGCCCGCCGGTCAAGATGACGTCTCTTTCCGGCCGTTGTCTGGATTTATCGGCCTGCGGACACCCCCTACAGAAAGGCTCCTGCCGGCGCCTGCCGACAGGTCACAAGTCCGGAAGGATCAGGGCGGTTCTGCCGTCCAAGCACCCCAACCCAAAGGAACAAAGCCATGAAAGTCAGAGCGTCAGTGAAGCGGATGTGCAACAATTGCCAGATTGTGAAGCGCGCCGGCGTCCTCCGGGTCATCTGCAAGAACCCCCGCCACAAGCAGCGCCAGGGTTAGGGACCCACCCCTCCCTTGCTTCCCCTCGTCCCTGAACCCCCAGGTCTCTAGAGACCCCGGAAACCCACACAGGAAAATCCAAACATGCCCAGAATCCTCGGCGTTGATATCCCCAACAACAAGCAGACGCTGATCTCCCTGCAGTACATCTACGGAATCGGCCCTGCCGTCGCCAAAGCCATCTGCGAGAAGGCCAAGCTGGACCCCGTCCGGAAGGCCTCCGAACTCACCCAGGAGGACATTTCCAACATCCTCCAGGTGCTCCACGAAGAGTACACCGTGGAAGGTGACCTCCGCCGCCAGGTGGCCAACAACATCCGCCGCCTCATCGCCATCGGTAGCTATCGCGGCACCCGTCACCGCAAGAATCTCCCTGTCCGGGGCCAGCGCACCCGCACCAATGCCCGTACCCGCAAGGGCTCCAAGAAGACGGTGGGCGCCATCCGCGACCGTACCGAGCGTCGTACCGCCGCTTCCGCCGCGGAGGCCAAGCAGGCCACTGCCGCCAAGAAGAAGTAGTTTTGGCGGGACGCATCCGGAGAAGATCCCCGGGCTTGTCCTGAGGAGAACGTTCTGAAACCCTTTCCCCAATGAAGAAGATGGACGGAGAGAATCCTCCGTCCCAGGAGATTCAATACCATGGCAGAAGAGTCCAAGGAAAAGAGTGTGGCGGCCCCCGCCGCTCCCGCCTCCGCACCCACCGCTGACCAGATTTTGGCGGATCCCAACGCCATCACCCCGGTTCAGAGCCGCCGCGCCAAGGGCGCCCGTCAGGTTCTGTCCGGCGTGGCCCATGTGGATTCCACCTTCAACAACACCCGGGTGGTGATCACCGACCCCCAGGGCAACGTCCTTTCCTGGTGCACGGGTGGCAAGCTGAACTACAAGGGTTCCCGGAAGAGCACTTCCTACGTGGCCCAGCAGATTGCCTCCGAGGCGGCCAAGAAGGCCATGCTGACCTACGGCCTCAAGGAAGTGGAAGTGGAGGTGAAGGGACCCGGCCAGGGCCGTGAGTCCGCCATCCGCGGCCTGGCCTCCGTGGGTCTGGAAATCACCGTCCTGCGGGACGTCACCCCCCTTCCCCACAACGGGTGCCGTCCTCCCAAGAAGCGCCGCATCTAGCCGGTCGCTGCCCGGGGCGCCGAAGGAGACGCGTGCCTTCCGGCGCCCACCGAAGGAATAGACACGAAACCGAATCGTTGTCATAAACCAAAGGAGGATTCAACCAAATGGCAGGACTGGAAAATTTTGAAATGCCCTCTGCGCTGGTCATGGACGAGGCGACCGCCACCAGCCGCTATGCAAAATTTGTCACCGAACCCTGGGAGAATGGCTTCGGCCACACCATCGGCAATTCCCTGCGCCGGGTTTTGACCACCATGATGGAAGGGGTGGCTGTCAGCAGCATCCGGATTGACGGGGTTTCCCACGAGTTCACCCCCATTGCCGGGGTGATGGAAGATGTGATGGAGATCATCCTGAACATCAAGAAGCTGAAGTTCCGCTGCGAGGGGTCTCTGCCCCGGAAGCTGGAGCTGGTGGCCTCCCGGAAGGGAGAAGTGACGGGAGCGGACATCCGGGAAGACGGGGTGGCCGAGGTCATCAACAAGGACCTGAAGCTCTTTACCCTCACCACCGACCTGGAGACCCCCATCCGCATGGAACTGGAGCTGGACCGTGGCCGCGGCTATCGTCCCAGCGAACGGAACAAGCGGGATGATCAGCCCCTGGACACCATCCCGGTGGACTGCCTCTTCAGCCCCATCGAGAAGGTCCGCTACGACGTTCAGCCCAGCCGTGTGGGCGAGAACACCAACTACGACCGCCTGGAACTGGAAGTCTGGACGGACGGGCGCATCGACCCTAAGTGCGCTGTGCGGCGTGCCGCCGCCATCCTGCGGGAGCAGCTGGCCATCTTCGAGTTTGACGGAGGCCAGGGCGCGGTCAGCAAGGGCGTGGTGTTGACCGAGGAGCAACAGGCGCTGCTGGAGAAGCTCTCCAAGGACGTGAAGGAGTTGGGTCTTTCCGTCCGTGCCCTGAACTGCCTGAATCAGGAGAACATCCACTTTGTGGGCGACCTGGTGCAGAAGACCGAGAGCCAGATGATGAAGTGCCGGAACTTCGGCAAGAAGTCCCTGGACGAAATCAATCAGAAGCTCCAGGAGGAGGGCTTGAGCCTGGAGATGCAAATTGACAACACCGTGGCCGAGGAGCTTGAGCGCCAGAAGCCTGAACTGCTTCAGAATACCAAGGAGTAACCCCAATGAGACACCGCGTCGCAACCTTCAAGATCAACCGCAGCAGTTCCCATGTGCGGGCTCTGCTGGCCAATGCCGTCTGCAGCCTGATTGAGCACGGCCAGATTCGGACCACCCTGGTGCGTGCCAAGCGCATCCGCCAGCTGGCCGAGCAGATGATCACCCTGGGCAAGCGGGGGGATCTCCACGCCCGCCGTCTCGCCGTGGCCAAGCTCCACAGCGATCCCCTGGTGAAGAAGCTCTTCACCGAGGTGGCCCCCGGCTTCAAGGAACGCCAGGGCGGCTACACCCGCATCATCAAGCTGGGCCCCCGCGTGGGCGATGCCGCCGAAATGGCCATCCTCGCCTTCGTGGAGAACGACGAAGCCGTGAAGGCCGCCAAGGCCGCCGAGGCTCCCGCCACTGAGGCCGCTCCTGCTGCCGAGGCTCCTGCCGCCGAGGCTCCCGCCACTGAGGAGAAGTAGTCTCTCCTGCAGAAAAAGCCGGCTGTTCCCTAGGGAACCGCCGGTTTTTTTTTCCCATCTCCCCATCGCCCCCCCTTTTTTCCCGGGGAGAACCCCTGTTTTTCCTCCTGAGACAGGCCTGTTTTCCCCTGTCCCCGGGGGCGAACAGACCGCCAGACCGCCCCCTGCCCCTTTTTACTCCGGCCCCTTCTTCATGTTCACCCTTGTTGACACCACCTCCTTTCCCTCCTGGCGCATTGTGGCCAAGCGATATCGCCACCATTGCGGCATGGAGGTTCTGAGCCTGGAGGCGCCGGATCCGGAGAATCTCTTCTGCCTCTGCTTTTCCACGGAGGCGGAGAACGACACGGGGGTGGCCCACATTGTGGAACATTCGGTGCTGGAGGGATCCCGGCGTTTCCCGGTGAAGGATCCCTTTGTCTGCCTGCTGAAAACCAGCGTGGCCACCTTCCTGAACGCCTGCACCTACCCGGATCGCACCCTGTACCCCTTTATCACCTGCTGCCCCCAGGACTACTACAATCTCCTGGAGGTCTACTGGGATGCCGTCTTCCATCCCCTCCTTACCCGGGAAACCCTGGGCCAGGAGGGCTGGCACTACGAGCTCCACGGGAAAGGCAATCATAAAGTGCTCTCCCAGAACGGAATTGTCCACAACGAGATGTCGGGATACTATTCCCAGCCGGGGACACTCCTGGGACGCCTCACGGAGCAGTGCCTCTTCCCCCACACCTCTCTGCGCTACGACTCCGGCGGGGTGCCGGAACGGATTCCCTCCCTGACCTATTCCCAGTTCCTGCAATTCCACCGCCGTCACTACCATCCCTCCGTGGCCAAAGTGGTGCTCTACGGCAATCTTCCCACCGAGGAGAAACTGGCGGTGCTGGAGCGTCACCTGGAGCAGGAGCTGCCCCAGATGCCGCCGCCTCCCCCGGCCCCCCGCACCCCCGCTCCCCTTCCCCGGAAAGAGGCGCCCCAGGTGCGCCGGAGCCGGTTTGTCCCCGATCCCAATGCCCGGAAGAACGGCACGGGACTGGTGGCCCTCTCCTGGGCCCTGGACGAAAGCCGGGACATGTCCCTGGATCTGCTCTTCCAGCTTCTGGATGCGGTGCTTCTGGGAAATTCCGCCGCCCCCCTTTCCAAGGCTCTGATGGAATCCGGCCTGGGCACCACTCCGCTGCCCAGCGGATATGACAACGAAACCAAATACACCTCCTTCAGCGTGGGCATGCAGGGAGTCAAGCCCAAGGACTTCCCCCGGTTCGAGGCCCTGGTGCTCTCCGTTCTGCAGGAGTGCGTCAGAAAGGGCTTCCCCCAGGAGCTGGTTCAGGGCGCCCTCACCCGTTTCCAGATGAAGAACCAGACCATCGGGCGGGACTTTGTCTACGAGCTGCTGGAGGACGTGATGGCCTCCTGGCACTATGGGGAGGATCCCTTCCTGTTCCTGCGGCAGAGCCAGCAGCTTCCCGGGTTGCAGGAGCGTCTCCGCCAGGAGCCCCGGTGCCTGGAGAATCTGGTGGAGAAGTGGCTCCTCCAGAATCCCCGACGGGTTCGGGTGGAACTGCGTCCGGATCCGGAGCTGAAGGAGCGGCAGGACGAGCGTCTGCGCCGGAAGATGGCCCGCCGTCTGGCCTCCTGGACGCCCAGGAAGATCCAGGAGGTGCAGACCTTCCAGGGGCTACTCCAGGAGAAGGCTCTCCAGGAGGACTCCCCCGAGGCCCTGGCCACCATTCCTGTGCTGAAGCGCACCGACCTTCCGGGAAAGCCCTCGGATCTCCTCTACGAGGATCTCCGCTTCGCCTCAGGCATCCCCGTGCGGCGGAGCCGGGATTTCACCAACGGCATCAGCGCCCTCCATTTCACCCTGGACGCCTCCAGCCTGCCCCCCGAACTGCTGCTTCCCCTGCTGACCTTCGTCCGCCTCTTTCCCCGTCTGGGCACCAGCCAGTACACCTACGACCAGTTCGGCCAGAAGTGGGGAGAACTGGGGGGGAACCTCTCCCTGGCCAGGGGGCTGTCCACCTCCATCCTGGCGCCCCAGCCTGTCAGCTTCCATCTGGATCTGACTCTCACGGCCTTGGATTCCCGCTTCCCCCAGGCGGCGGAGCTCTTCCGGCACCTCATCCAGGATGTCTCCTTCCGGGAACGGAAGCGCATCCGGGAAGTGCTGCGGGCAGAGGCCGGCGCCGCCTCCGCCGTCCTGCTGAAACGGCAGAACATGGCCATGGCCGCCGCCATTGCCATGGACGGACTCTCCCCCCATGCCTCCTTCCTGGCCAAAACCACCGGCCCCGAGGGCTACCAGTTTCTCCAGAATCTGGCCAAACTCCCGGACAGCCAGCTGGATGACCTGGTGGACAAGATGGAGACCCTGGCCCGCTGGCTCCGGGAAATTCCCATCGTCATGGCCGGCGCCGCCACCGAGGACAAGACCGCCTGGCAGGTCATGGAGGAGCTGACCGCCCTCTGGCCCCAGGGCCTCCACGGGGCGGCCCCCGCCGATTCCCTCCTGAACGCCGTCCACCAGGCCAGGCCCACGGGACGCCGGGAATACGGCCTCCTGCCCACCAAGGTCCATACCAATCTCCGGGTCTTCCCCGCTCCCCACGAATCCGAGCCGGATTACATCCCCCTCCGCCTGGGCGCCAATCTCCTGACCACGGGATACCTGTGGGACCAGATCCGGGCCAAGGGCGGCGCCTACGGATGCTCCCTCCTCTGCCGCCCCCCCCTGGCTCTCCTCCACGCCCACGACGACCCCCATTGCCAGCAGACCTTCCAGGTCTTCCAGGGCCTGCGTCAGCATCTCCGGGAAAATCCCTTCACCGCCCAGGATGTGGACCGGGCCATCCTCCAGACCCTGGGCCCCTATCTGACCCCGAGACGCCCCGCCGAGGCCGCCTCCCTCTGCCTGAACACCCTGAAGCGGGACATCACCAACGAGACCCGGGCCCAGTTCTTCGAGAAGGTCCAGCGTACCACCCCCCAGGAGGTGAACCAGGCCCTGGACACCCTCCTCCTGGCCGGCGGAAACGACTGCGCCCTGGGCCCCCGGGAAGACGCGCCCGACGGCTTCACCCTC
>JAEDNW010000076.1:0-11865 GCA_016302315.1 Lentisphaeria bacterium | reverse complement strand
GGGATTCTTCGACTAAAAATTCGTTCCCACCTCATTTTTACCGGACACTAGTGAGATGTACCAATAAAGAGGAAGAGACGAAGGTGGGGCAAGAAAAAAATCCATTCCTTTCCATTGTCCGCCCTCTTTTCTCCACTGATTCCATGTATGGGGAGTGATCCGCCTCCCTCCCCACAGGGAATTTCTCCGTGGGGAGGGGCATCCAGGGAGGGCTGGGGAGTATATTAAGAAGTTTCCCTAACGTGGGTGTTTTGTGTCCCGTGGTGGCTTTTTCTTTCCCTGTTTTCCCTGGTTTATGCAGATTCCCCTCCAAGATCCCGTTCTGACGTCCCTGTCCCAGGCCTTTTCAGAGCGCTTTGGCCATTGTGCCTCTCTATTTGCCTGTGCGCCAGGGCGTTTGGAGATTCTGGGCAACCACACGGACTACAATCAGGGGACGGTGTTGTCGGTGGCCATCGACCGTTCTGCCAAGGTAGCGGCGGCGACCAATCCCCAGGCGGAGGCGGGGATGGTGTGCCGTCTTTACGATGTCAAGGGGAAGTCGGCCCGTCAGTTTCGGCTGGATGCTTTGGACCGGAAGATTCCCCGGGACTGGGCCAACTACATCAAGGGGATAGTCTGCGAGTTCAATGCCCGTGGGATTGTGGTGCCGGCCTTTGACATGGTGGTGACGGGGGACGTGCCGTTGTCGGCGGGGATGAGCAGTTCCGCCGCCCTGGAGATGGCCGTGGTGAAGGCGTTGGACAAGCTTTGCGGTTCTGCGCTGGGGTGGCAGGAGATGGCCCGGATTGGGCAGGGCAGCGAGAACCACTATGTGGGGGCCAACACGGGTCTTATGGATCAGTTCAGCTCCCTGATGGGGCGTCAGGGGCATTTGATCCATTCGGATTTCCGGAGCCTGGAAGTAGTGAATGTGCCGGTGCCTCAGGGGACGTCCTTTGTGGTGGCCAACTCCCATGTGAAGCACAATCTGACCAACGAATACAACGAGCGCCGGGCGGACTGCGAGGAGGCGGCCCGGATTCTGGGGGTGCCGGCCCTGCGGGATGTCACCCCTGTCCAGCTGGAGGCCGCCCGTTCGCGGCTGGAGGACCGGGTGTACCGCCGGGCCCGTCACGTGGTGGAGGAGATTGACCGGGTGGCCCGGGGCAGCCAGGCCCTGGCGCAAGGGGACGTGGCCTCCTTCGGGAAGCTCATGGATCTCTCCCACGATTCCAGCCGGATGAACTTTGAGAACAGCTGTCCGGAGCTGGATGTTCTGGTGTCCCTGGGGCGGAAGCTTCCCGGTCATCTGGGGGCGCGTCTTTCCGGGGGCGGGTTTGGCGGCATCACCGTGCACCTGGTGGAATCCTGCCATGGGGAGGCCTATGCCCGTCAGCTGCAGGAGGGCTACCAGAAGGAGACCGGTCTTTCCACCCAGCCCATGATTCTCCAGGCCGCCGACGGGGCCCAGGTGCTCTCCCTTTCCTAGGCTTCCCGGCAGCCTTCCTTCCCTTTTCGTATCCCGGATCCCGCCGGAGCCTCCGGCGAGGCAACCTTCTTTCCTTTCTTTCCCATGTTCGATTCCTTAACCGAAAAACTCCATTCCGCCTTCCGGAAACTCACCGGCAACTCCCAGCTGACCCAGAAGAACATCACTGAGGCCATGGAGGAGGTGAAGGATGCGCTGCTCACCGCCGATGTGAACTACGAGGTCGCCCAGGATTTCATCCAGCAGGTGAGCCAGGAGTGTCTGGGGGAGGCGGTGCTGAAGAGCGTCACCCCGGGGCAGCAGGCCATCAAGGTGGTCTACGACAAGCTGGTGGCGCTGATGGGGAGCCAGGAGGCGCCCCTGACCCTCCAGGGAGCCGCACCCGGGGAGCCCGCCGTCTTCATGCTGTGCGGTCTCAACGGCAACGGCAAGACCACCACGGCGGCCAAGCTGGCCAGCCTGCTCCCGAAGAAATACAAGAAGCGGACCTTGCTGGCGGCCTGCGACCTGACCCGTCCCGCCGCCATTGACCAGCTGGAGGTGCTGGGTCAGTCCCTGGCCCTTCCGGTGCATACTAACCGGCAGAGCAAGGACGTTATCCAGGTGGCGCGGGAAGCCATCCAGGCGGCCAAGGAGAAGAGCTGCCAGGTGGTGTTGCTGGACACGGCGGGCCGTCTGCAGATTGACGAGCCCCTGGTGCAGGAGCTGGTGCGGTTGAAGGCGGCGGTGCAGCCCCAGGAGATCCTGCTGGTGGCGGACGGTGCCCTGGGCCAGGAGGCGGTCTCCGTGGCCCGGCATTTTGACCAGGCCCTGGACATCACGGGCATCATCCTGACCAAGCTGGACGGCGATGCCCGGGGCGGTGCGGCCCTTTCCATGCGCCAGACCACGGGCAAGCCCATCAAGTTCGTGGCCACCGGCGAGCAGACTGTGGATCTGGAGACCTTCCATCCGGACCGCATGGCCTCCCGGATTCTGGGCATGGGCGACATCCTGACCCTGGTAGAGCGGGCCCAGTCCGAGTTCGAGGAGAACGAGGCCCGGAAGCTGGAGGAGAAGGTCCGCAATGCCACCTTTGACTTTGACGATTTCCTGAAGCAGATGGCCCGCATCCAGAAGATGGGGGGGCTGATGAATCTGCTGAAGTTCCTGCCCGGGATGGGTTCCCTTCCCCCGGAACTCATGGACGAGAAGGCCTTCCGGAGCACCCAGGGCATCATCCACTCCATGACGCCCCGGGAGCGCCAGGCTCCGGAGACCATCAACGCCAGCCGCCGGGCCCGCATTGCCCGGGGAAGCGGTTCCACGCCCCAGCAGGTGACGGAGCAGATCCGGGTGTTCATGAACATGCGGGAAGTCATGGCCCGGATGAGCCAGCGGGGCGGCGCCTCCATGCTGGGCTCCCTCTTCCAGGGGAATGGCCTGGCGGACATGGCGGGCATGCTGCAGCAAAGCGCCATGGGCGGTGGCCTGGGCAAGGCCGCCGGCTACGCCCAGAATGGCGTCTCCCACCAGGATGCCCTCTCCCGGGCCCGGGAAAAGGCCCGAAAGGAAGCCAAGCGCAAGCAGGAAAAAGCCGCCCGCAAGAAAAACCGGAAGCACTAGGCGGGACGGGAGGCGCCCCTCCCTCCCTCCCCTTTCCGCCCCCACTTCTCTCCTCCCTTTCCCTCCTCCACGCCCAAGCAAGCACAACCATGAGAAACTCCATTGTCCGAACGCTGGCCCCGTTGCCTTTGCCGCTCTTTCTGGCGCTTCTTCTCCTGGGAGTCTCCTGCCAGAGGCTCTCTCCCCGGGCGGAGCTGGAGGGGGTGCTGGAATCCCGGAACCGTCCCCAGCGTGCCCAGATGGAGCAGGAGGCGCGTCATCGTGCCCTGGAGGCCCAGGTGCGCCGGCGCTTTGCCCTGGTGCGGGATCTGATCAACGCCAAGAACTACGACAAGGCGGACGAAGTGCTGTCTACCCTGAACGCCCTGACGGAGCACAAGGAGGAGATTGAGGATCTGCGTCGTCTCAACTCCCTGGCGCGGAACATGGGGGTCAACGAGACGGCCCTGGCCATCAACCACCAGCGTGCCTTGAACGAGGCGGCCAACCTGCAGCTGGTGCCGGAGTCCTACGACACCGTGGTGAGCATCACGCCGGATCTGGAGCCGGAGTTCATTCCCATGGGCAAGCTGGAGGAGATGCTCACCCGGAAGATCTCCCTGAAGGTCAGCAACATGCCCCTTTCCTCCCTGGCCCAGCAGCTCCAGGAGCTGGATGAACTCAATATCGCCGACTCCCTGAACATCATCTTCAGCGACGAGGCAGTGAAGAACAAGACCTTCTCCTGCAACTTCCGGGATGTCCCCCTGTATGAGATCTTCGCCTACATTTCCAAGAATCTGGGGGTCTCCTTCAGCGTCTCCGACCACCTCATCTGGGTCAATCCCGCCCCCGCCGGCAGCGGCTACCACCTGGAGACCCGGATCATCCACCTGCGTCACGGCATCGTGCCCAAGGTCCCCGAGGGCCTGGGCGTCTCCGGCAAAACCTCCTTCGCCTCCTCCACCGAAGAAGACACCGACCTGGCTGACGCCCTGAAGAAATTCTACGAAGGATGCGTCACCGGCGGCAGCTACTCCCACTACCCCAACCGAAACCTCCTGATCGTCACCGACACCCGTGAACGCCTCCGCCAGCTGGAAAAGCTCATCCACGAATTGGACCGTCCCCCCTTGCAGGCGGTGATCGAGGCCCGCTTCATCGCCATCAGCGAAAGCGATCTCCACGACGTGGGGGTGGAGTTCACCAAGGCCAACGGTGGCAAAGGGGGAGAGACCATGACGCCAGACAACCAGATCAACGCCAACCTCTCCAACTTCTTCACCGAGCTGGGAGCCATCAAGAAGGAGAATCCCGAGGGCGTGGCCGCCATGACCATCAGCGGCATTCTGGGCAACCGCTCCTACGACATGCTCATCTCCGCCATCCAGAGCAAATCCAGCTCTGTCATCGTCTCCGCGCCCCGGGTCACCACCCTGAACAACCGCACCGCCCGTATCCGGAAGGGCGACAAGCTGTACTACTTCGAGGAATACACCGTCCAGGCGGTGGACCAGGGTGACAAGGGCACCAACCAGGTCCTGGTTCCCCGGGGCAAGCCCGTCTCCCTGCAGCTGGGCATCACGGTGGACGTGAAGGTGAACATCGGCAACGACATGCAGACCATCCTTCTGGGTCTGAAGCCGGAAATCATCAACTTCCTCCAGTGGGAGGACTACACCTCCACCCAGAGCGAGACCGCCGACAAGGTCACCACCACCTACATCACCAACGTGAAGCTGCCCCGGACCCACGAGCAGGGCATCTCCACCAGCGTGGGCATCCGCAGCGGCGAGACGGTGATCCTGGGAGGCATGGTGGAGAATTCCAAGACCGCCACCGTCCGCCAGGTTCCCTTCCTGGGCGACATCCCCTTCCTGGGGGCCCTCTTCCGTCACAAGGAAATCCGGGAGACCCCCACCAACCTGCTGATCTTCGTCACCGCCACCATTGTGAACGAGAAGGGCGAATACGTGGTCTACAACCCGCCGCCCCAGGTCACCCCCGAGGATCTCATCCCCCTGAAGCCCATCCAGGACGAACAGGAGTAGCCTCCCCCCCGCCCACAGCCCCGTTCCCATGGCTCTCTTCCGGCACACCTCCCATCTTGGCCTCGCCCACTCCCGGGAAGGCATCTCCGCCCTGGCCCTTGCCGCCAAGGGCAGGGGACGGTGGTCCGTGGAGGCGCTGTGGCATCTTCCCTGGAAGCAGGAGGGTGTCCGGGGACGGGAGGAACGCCTCCAGGCGGCCCGGGAGTGGATGGCCCAGGAGAAGCTTTCCCGCCGGGGCAATGCCCTGTGTCTGCTGCCTCAGCCTCAGGCCACCACGGTGATCTCCGACTTCCCCCCCATCCGGGAAAAGGAGAAGCTGGCCCAGGTGGTCTCCTACCAGACTGGACAGCTCTCCGGCCTTTCCGGAGTCAGCCTGGTCAACGCCTTCTGCCCAGTGGCCCCCCTGCCGGGCCAGACCAATCCCCAGCTGGTGGCCGTCACCCGGGAAGGTCCCCTGGAGGACTGGTGCCTCTTCTATCAGGAAGGGGGACTCTCCCTGCAGGGCATGACCCCCGGCGGCGTCGCCCTCTACAATGCCCTGGCCCTGCTGCAGCCCAAGGCTCTGAACCATCCCGGCCTCCAGATGGTCCTGGACTGGGACGGAGAGGAGGATTACGCCACCTTGCTCATCCTTTCTCCGAGGGCCCTGCCCTTCCTGGGAATGCTGGAATCCCCCTCCCAGGCGCCGGAGGAACTGGCCAGGCAGCTCCAGGGAGCGCTGCGCAGCTGGCGCGCCACCCAGGTGGGCGAGGCGGCCCTCACTGCCTGGGACCGCCTCTGGTTCAGCGGAGAGGCGGCCGCCCGGGGAGAGGTGACCTCCCAGCTGGCCAACCTGCTGCAGCTTTCCGTGGAGCCCCTGGGGCTTCCTCAGGCAGACTGTCCCCATCCGGGCGGCGGCACTCCCCTGGGGGAGGTCCTCCCGGCCATGACCATCCCCTTCGGTCTGGCGGCCCAGAGCGCCGGGCTGGCGCCCTTGCCCATCACCCTCCTTCCCTCCCGTCTGGCCTGGCAAAAGCAGCGGATGCGGGAATTTCCCTTCCTGGTCCTGGCGGCCCTCCTTCTCATCGCCTTCCTGGGCTGGCTTTTCCTGGATGCCATGGCCAAGGGGAAACGCCAGGAGGAGATCCTGCATCAGGAGGAGCTGCTGCTGGACGAGTGTCTGGCCACCGCCCCCAAACTCCACGATGCCCGGCAGGAGCTGCTGCATCACCAGAAACGGCTTCTGCCTGTGGCGGAGGCCTCTTTGCGCACCCGGCGCTTTGTCCAGTCCATCCGGGCCTGGGATCAGTCCCGCCCGGTTCCCCGGGAGGGCACCTGGTGCATCTATCTGGCGGACGAGTTCTCCTTTGCCGAGGACAATGCCTCCCGCAGCGGCACCTCTTCCTCCTCCCCTGCCCCTGCTTCCCGCCGGGGAGAATCCTCCCTGCTGCGCCCCATAACAGAGAAATCCGTTCTTCGGCAGGAGGATACCGTTTCTTCCCCCCCGGCCTCCTCCCTGCCGCCCATGCCCACCACGGCCACTCCGGTCTCCTCCCTGCCCCTTCTCACCCGGATGTATGCCGGCGGCATCCTCCCGGCGGCCTCCTCGGCCCGCTACCAGGCGGTGAAGGAGTTCCAGGGTGAGCTGAACCGCTCCCGGGTCTTCACCAACGTGGACGACTACACCGACTTCCTCTCCGAGGAGTTCCTGGGCACCTACTTTGCCCCCTGGACCTCCTTCCTGGGCACCTACCGCAATGTGCTGAAGCGGGATCACACCCTCTTCCTGCTGCAGCTGCCCTTCCTGGAGTTCCCCGTCTCCCTTCCCCAGACCGCCCCCCGGCCCCAGTCCTGATTTTTCCCATGTTCCGCCCCACTCCCAAAGACTGGCCCACTTCCCACCGTTCGCTGGCCCTGGCCATGCTGGTGGTGGGAATCGCCTTTCTTCTGGCCTACGCCCTCCTCCTGCGGCCCCGCCAGAAGGAACTGGCCCGGCGTCAGGCGGAGCTGGAACGCAAGGAACGCCTCTTCCAGGCCACGGCCCTCCCGCGGGACGGCGTGTTTCTGAAGGAGAAGCTGGAGGAGAGCCTGGCGCTGCTCCAGGGGGATGCCGGCCACCCCGGGCTCCGGGAAGTCTCCCGGAAGACCCTCTCCTACGCCACGGCGCTGCTGGAGGAGCGGATCCGGCAGAACTACACAGACACCCTGGCCTTCATCTACGGGGCCACCCGGCTGGACTACAAGGAACTCCACGAGCGCATCACCGCCGAATACGCCCCGGGAGATTCCCCCACGAAAGAGGCCTACTTTGGCATGGGCACGGAGGCGCCCATGGAACAGCCCGTCTGGCAGACCATCGCCCAGCTCTGGACCATCCAGGAGATTCTCCAGCATGCCCGGAAGGCGGGGCTTCGTCTGGCCACCCGGCAGGACGGCACGGCCAGGATCGCCGCCGCCCCCATGATCCCCTACACCCTCCAGGAGACGCCGGACGGCGCCATCTATCTCCTGGAATTTCCTGTGGACGCCACCTTCTCCGGCACCATGGAGGAATTTCTGGCCTTCACGGCCTCCCTGCAGACCAAGCGCGCCTTCCTGCCCATGATCCGCCTCTCTCTCCGGAGCCTTCCCCCGGACGCCCTGCTGGCCGGCAACGAGAATCGGGTCTCCACCTATCTTTTCACCCTGCGCTGTTCCGCCTTCATGGATCCCCAGGGAGCCGAGAATCCCCCCGCTGAACCGCCGACCGCCCCCCGGGAGGAGAAGGAATGACCCGGAATACCCTCATGCGCCTTCTGCTGCACCATGGGGAGCGGAAGCTCCTGGTGTGCCTGGTCCTGATTCTGGGGGGAATCTACTGCACCAGGCAGTTCCTCCTGCCGGAGCCGCCTCCCCCGGCGCCGACTCAGGCGGAGCTGCCTCCCCCCCCGGAATTACTGTCCTGGCAGGAACAGCCCCCCTTCTTCCTGACCCCGGTCTCCGTGGATCAGACCGGCGACCCCTTCTTCACCCGGTTCCCCATGGAAAAGCCCAAAGCCCAGCCTGTGGCGGCCCCCGCCCCCGAACCTGAGCCTCCCCCGCCGGAACCCGTGCCGGAGCCTCCCCCGCCCCGGAAGGTGGCGGTGAGTTTCCGGGGAGTGCGGACGGCCCTGACGGGGAAGGTCTACGCCATGGTGGAAATCAGCGAGTCGGAGACCGGGGCGCCAGTCTGGTGCTCCAGACAGGGGATGCCCTGGATTTCGGTCCCAAGGTGCTTTCCATCTCCGAAACGGAGCTGACCCTGCAGTCCCCGGAGGGCCAGGGAGAGCCCCTGGGCATCCCCTACGGCGAAATGAAGATCTTCACCCTGGAGCCCAAGCCATGACCCCGTTGCTGGACGCCCTTCTCAAGGAAGGTCTCCTCACCCCGCCCCAGGTGCTGGCTGTGGAGAACCGGATGAAACGCACCGGCACCTCTCCGGAAGAGGCCGTGCTTTCCCTGGAGCTCTGCCCGCCGGAGGCCCTCTACGCCACCCTTTCCCGCCAGACCGGCATCCCCCTGGCCCGGACCGAGGATCTGGTCCCCACGCCGGAAGCCCTGGAGAAGGTGCCCCAGAATCTGGCGGCCCGGTTCCAGGCCCTGCCTCTCTCCCTCCGGGAGGGCCTTCTGCAGATGGCCTTTGCCCATCCCCCCGCCGCCAACACCCTGGAGCATCTTCATCTGATGCTGGGGGTGCCCTGCCAGCCCTTCCTGGCTCCCCCCATGCTCCTGGAGAGCCAGCGGCGCAAGGCCTACGGCCTGGGGGCGGAGAAAGTCCAGAAGATCCGCACCCGGATCCAGGAGAGCCAGCCTTCCCTGCGCCAGCAGGAGGGAGAGAAGGAGCGTCAGGAGGCCGCGCCCCGTCCCCCGGAGGAATCCTCTGTGGCCGGCCTGGTGGAGGACATCCTCTCCGCTGCCTTCGATGCCCGGGCCACCGACATCCATCTGGAACCCTTCGCCCAGACCATCAAGCTCCGCTTCCGGGTGGACGGACTCCTCCAGGATGTTCCTGTTCCCCCGGGCATGGAGACCCTGGGAGAGGCCATTCTGGCCCGCATCAAAGTGCTGGCCAAGATGGACATCGCGGAAAAGCGGCTTCCCCAGGACGGACGCCTTCAGATGCTCCGGGGAAATGCGGTGTGGGACATCCGGGTCTCCACCCTGCCCACCCGCTATGGCGAGACCCTGTGCCTGCGGCTGCTGAATGCCCAGGCCCTGCTGAAGGACATGGGAGGCCTGGGGCTTTCCCCCCAGCATCTGGAGCAGGTGCGCCACCAGATGTCCCGTCCCGCCGGCCTGATTCTGGTCACGGGTCCCACGGGTTCGGGAAAGACCACCACCCTGTACAGCATCCTGACCCACCTGATGGAGAACCGGAAGGATCTGAAGCTCATCACGGTGGAGGATCCGGTGGAATACGACATTCCCGGCCTCACCCAGGTGCAGACCCACGGGGAGATTGGCCTGACCTTCTCCACCACCCTCCGCTCCATTCTCCGCCATGACCCCGATGTGATTCTGGTGGGGGAAATCCGGGATGCGGAAACGGCGGACATCGCCATTCAGGCCGCCATGACGGGACACCTGGTGCTCTCCACCCTCCACACCAGCGATGCGGTGGGCGCCATCAACCGCCTCATCGCCATGGGGGCGGAGCCGGATCTGGTGGCCTCCTCCCTCCGGATGGTCATCGCCCAGCGTCTGGTGCGCCGCCTCTGTCCCCATTGTTCCGTTCCGGACCACCAGGTTTCCCCCCAGGACGCCCAGGAGCTGGCCAGCCTGGCCAAGGCCTTGGGGCTTCCCCGCCCTACCCCCCGCCGGGCTTCCCCCCAGGGATGCATCTACTGCCAGAACACCGGCTATCTGGGGCGGGTAGGCGTCTACGAAGTCCTGGAAGTCCAGGAAAAACTGGAAGATCTCATATCCGCCCACACCCCCAACAGCCTTCTCCGGGAGGAGGCCCGCCGGGAGGGGTGGTGCCCCTACGGTCAGGACGCCCTGGAAAAGGTGCTTCTGGGCATGACAGATCTGGCCGAAGTCCATCGCTGCTGCTGACCCCGCTTTCCCTTCCCGTGTCCCAGGCTGAACGCTTCCCTGGAAGCCCATGAAGTTCTTCTCCCCCATCCTGTCCACCTACCGGGCCTATCACAACATGACCCGGGTGCAGAAGATCCTCCAGGTCATTTTCCGCAATGGCCTGGGCATCTTCTTCCAGCGCCTGCGCCATCTGGTGCGGCGGAGGGACCGCCTGGATTCCCAGCAGGAGGCGTCTCCCCTGCTCTTCGCCCGGCTCCGGAAGGTCATGGAGGAGCTGGGGCCTGTCTATGTGAAGCTGGGGCAGATGCTTTCCACCCGGCCGGATCTGGTGGGCAAGGAATGCGCCGAGGAACTCTCCCGGCTGCAGGACCAGGTCACCCCCTTCCCCTTCGCCCAGACCCGCCAGATTCTGGAACACGACCTCCATGGCCCCCTGGAGGATCTCTTTCTGGAATTCCAGGAGGAGCCTTCCGCCGCCGCCTCCCTCTCCCAGGGCTACCACGCCCGGTTAAAGGACGGCACCCCGGTCTTCGTCAAGGTCCAGCGTCCCCAGATTGTGAAGAGCATCCGCTCGGACATGAGGGTATTGACCTTCCTGGCGGATCAGCTTCACGAGGGCAATCCGGAACTGCGGTTCCTGATGCTGCCCCGGATTGTCCGGCAGTTCCGGCAATCCCTGGAGGAGGAAGCGGATTTTCAGGGGGAGACGGGGAATCTGCTGCGCTTTGCCCAGCAGTTCCAGGGGAATCCCAAAGTCGTGGTGCCCAAGGTCTATCCCCAATATTGCAGCCACCGTGTGCTGACCATGGAGTGCGTCCAGGGCATCAAGCTGGATCAGCCCCAGGCCCTCCGGGAAGCAGGACTGGAGCCTGGCGTCCTCTGCGACAACCTCACGGACCTGATGCTCCAGCAGCTCTTCACCCATGGCTTCTTCCATGCGGATCCCCATCCGGGAAATCTCTTCGCCCTCCCCGAAAACCGGATCTGCTACCTGGATTTCGGATTGTGCGGACGCCTCACCGAGGAAGAAAAACGGCTCTTCTGCCGACTGATTGTCAGCATCCTGGAACGCAACGAACAGCACGCCGCCCAACTCCTCCTGCGGCTCTGCGACTACGAGGAGGAACCTGACGAAACGGAGCTGGAATGCGCGGTAGGGGAGTTCATCGACCGGTATTTCCATGGCTCCCTCCAGCAGCTGAACGTCCCTGCCGCCCTGAACCACCTCTACGGGCTCTGTCATCGGCTGCGCATCGCCATGAAACCACATATCTACCTTATGGTGAAGGCGTTAGGAACGGCGGACGGCGTATTGCGCACCCTGAATCCCGAATATGACCTGGAAAAGCAGCTCCGGCCGGCCCTGATGCGGGTCGCCCTCCACCAGTTCAATCCCCACCGCTCCCTCCATCAGCGGGCGGAGGACTTCATGGAACTTCTGGAGCTGGCCTCCCGTTCCCCCGCCACCCTGCGGAATTTCACCACCCGGCTCCTCCAGGGGAAGCTGACCTTCCAGCAGGAATTCCCCCAGATGGAGGAATTTCTCCAGAGCTACAAGAAACGGCAAGGCCAGCGCACCGCCGCCATCCTGACGGTGGGCATCCTGCTGAACTCCACCTGGCTCGTCTCCCTGCAGTCGCCGCCCCTGGGACACTTCCTCACCTATCTGGGCATCGCCGGCCTGGCTGTGGGCGTCTTCCTGGCCGCCGCCATCCTAGTGGATCT
>JAEDNW010000075.1:0-11971 GCA_016302315.1 Lentisphaeria bacterium | reverse complement strand
CCGTCCCGCACCCGTCCCGCACCCGTCCCGCACCCGCCCCAGCCGTGTTTCCGGGGTGGGGAGGGCTTCCTTTCCCCCCGGGATTTCTCTTAGGCCGCAAGGCCATGAGGCATTATCTTATGCAGTTTCCCGGCGGTGCCGAAACTGGCTCTTTGGCCGCCCTGTACGTTTTCCCCTGTTTTTTCCTGCGGAGTCCCTTATGTTGACCATCAAAGCCTTAACTCGTGCCCTGCTGGACTTGGGCGTTGCGCCTGGCGGCGTTTTGGTATTGCACAGTTCCGTTGTCAGTCTGGGGCCTGTGGAGAAGGGTCCTGAGGGGATCATCCAGGCATTTTTGGAGGCCTTGGGACCGGAGGGCACCCTGGTGGTGCCGGTCTTCGGCAAGCTAGGTGTCATCACGGAGCTGGTGCGTGCCCGGAAGGATGCCGTGGTCAGCGATGCCCCGGTGGGCACCCTGGCGGCAGTGGGCAAAAAGGCCAGGAAGCTGATGGCCGGCCACCTGAAGGCGGACACCGCCCACGGAAAGGGCAGCCCCTATGTGCGCATCGCCCAGGAGGGAGGACAAATCTGCCTGCTGGGGGTGGACCTGGACCGCAACACCATGCTCCACTCTGTGGAAGCTCTCCTGGATCTCCCCTACCTCCGCACCGTCCAGACTACTTCCCGGGACAAGAAGGGCAAGGAAGTCACCCGCTCCTGGCGCTGCTATCCCGGCCCCCACCGGGATTTCATCGGGCTGGACTACCTCCTCCGCCAGGCGGGCATCATGCAGGTGGGCCGCATCGGCAACGCCCAGGTGCGCCTCCTGGATGCCGCCGCCATGATGGACTGCCTCCAGGAAGTGGGCACGGAGGATCCCGCCTTCGCCCTCTGCCGGAACCCCAGCTGCCGGGACTGTGTCCTGCAGCGGGCCGCCATCCGGCGCAGCCTCTTCGCCCGGGAATCCTTCCGGCTGGCCGCCTCCTCCCGGCTCTGCGGACGCTATCTTCCCGAAATGGTGGAGCATCTCCAGGAGGCGGGCATTGACGCCATCGAGCTGGACTATCTCCAGGGGCGGCCCATGGCCTTCCTTCCCGGGGCGTCCTTGAAGAAGGCCGTGGCGGAGCTGCAGGAGGCGGGGATCACCGTCACCGGCCTTCGGGTGCCGTCGTTGTCCGGGGATGTGGCCAGGAGTGCCGCCACCTGGCGGGAGGCGGGGATTTCCCGGATTGTGCTTCCCCTGAGCGCCCTGGCCTTTACCGCCCCCGAGAGCCTTTCCCTTCTCGCCCAGGCGGGACTGCAGGTGCTTCTCAGCAACCAGAGCGCCGACGCCCAGCGCACCCGGGAGGCTTTGGCCCGCCTCTTCCCGGAGGGAGGCCAGGTGCTGGCCTTCTCCCCCGTGGAATTCCTCCGCTGCGGAGAACATCCTTTCCTCCAATCCTGGCGCCTCGGGCGCTTCATCCACACCATCGGACAGCTGGATCTGACGGATGCCCAGGAGGACGGCACCCCCGCACGCCTGGCCCAGGGCAACGGCGAAGTCAAAGAACTCCTCTCCATCCTCCGCTGCGCCAATTTCTCCGGCGACGTGGTCCTGGGTGGCGGCGCCGTCTACCCCGGCACCCTCCAGGAAGCCGTGGAACAACTCTACCAGTTCCTGGAATAATCCCCCTTTCCGCCTTCCCCCCAAAAACACACACATGGAGGGCGGCATTTCTTTCCCAATCCCCAACGTTTCCCACACCTTTCCTATGAGCACCCAACATGAATTCAAGACCGAGGTCAAGCAGATGCTGGACCTGGTCATCCACTCCCTCTACTCCAACAAGGAAATCTTCCTCCGGGAGATCCTCTCCAACGCCTCCGATGCCATCGACCGCGCCCGCTTCGAGGCCCTCAAGGACGCCTCCATCCTGGAAGACAACCCCCAGTGGAAAATCCAGCTAGTGGTGGACAAGGAGGCCAAAACCCTCACCATCCGGGACAACGGCATCGGCATGACCGCCGAAGAGGTGGAGAAGAACATCGGCACCGTGGCCAACTCCGGCACCAAGCACTTCCTGGAAACCCTGAAGGCCGGCAAAGAGGAGCTTCCCCCCGAACTCATCGGACAGTTCGGCGTGGGATTCTACTCCGCCTTCATGGTGGCCGACCAGGTCACTCTGGTCACCCGCCGGGCGGGCGACAAGGCCCAGGGAACCCGGTGGACCTCCCAGGGCGATGGCTTCTACACCCTGGAAACGGTGGAGAAGGAGACCCGGGGCACCGATGTGATCCTCCATCTGAAGGAGGAGGAGACCGAATTCCTGGAAGAGTGGCGCCTCCGGAAGATCGTCAAGAAATATTCCGATTTCGTGGAGCATCCCATCACCATGGATGTGGAGCACCAGGAGCCCGTGCTGGACGCCGACGGCAACCAGGTGAAGGACGCCGACGGCAAGCCCGTGCCCCCCAGAACCGTCATGAAGGAGGAGACCCTCAACTCCCAGAAGGCCATCTGGCTGCGTCCCAAGGCCGAGGTGAAGAAGGAGGAATACGACGAATTCTACCGCCATCTCTCCCATGACTACCAGGAGCCCTTCGAGACCATCCACTGGTCCGTGGAAGGCCAGGCGGACTTCAAGGCCCTGGTCTACATCCCCCAGAAGCCCATGTGGGACATGATGGTCTCCGAGGGCACGCCCCGGGGCATCCAGCTCTATGTCCACCGGGTCTTCATCACGGATTCCTGCGAACAGCTGCTCCCCCGCTACCTCCGCTTCCTCCGGGGCGTGGTGGATTCCGCCGACCTCCCCCTGAACGTCTCCCGGGAGATGCTCCAGGAAGCCCGGACCCTCACCCTCATCCGCCGCAATATCATCAAGAAAACCCTGGACACCCTGGCGGATCTCCAGAAGAACGCCCCCGAACGCTACGATGCCTTCTACACCAACTTCGGCGCCGTCCTGAAGGAGGGCCTTCGGGAAGACTTTGAAAACGGGGAAAAACTCCAGAATCTCCTCCTCTTCTCCTCCACCACCCTGGAGGATGGCAAGCGCACCTCCCTGGCGGACTATGTGAAGAGAATGCCCGAGGGCCAGAAGGAGATCTACTACCTGACGGCGGACGCCCTGGCCAACGCCAAGAATTCCCCCCGGCTGGAGGCCTTCCAGAAGAAGGGATACGAGGTGCTGCTGATGACCGACCCCGTGGACGAATTCGTCATGCCCTCCCTGGAATCCTACCAGGACAAGCCCCTCAAGGACATCTCCAAAGGGGAGATTGACCTGGAAAGCGAGGAGGAGAAGAAGGCCAAGGAAGAGGAGCGGAAGGCCGCCCAGGAGGCCAATTCCGCCCTGGTGAACCGCCTCCAGGAACTTCTGAAGGACCAGGTCTCCCAGGTCCGGCTCTCCACCCGTCTCACCGACAGCGCCTGCTGCCTGGTGGATGCGGAATGGGCCCTCAGCCAGCAGATGCTGCGGATGATGCGGGCCATGAAGCAGGATGTGCCCGAAGTGAAGCAGATCCTGGAAATCAATCCCGACCATCCCCTGATGGCCGCCCTCCGCACCATCCTGGACAAGGATCCCCAGGATTCCCGGCTGGAGGATGCCGCAAGAATGCTCTATAATTCCGCCCGCATGATGGAGAACCAGCCCGTGGACAATCCCCGGGAATTCGCCAAAATGGTCGCCCGGCTCCTGGCCGACGGCCTCAAGGCCTAGCCCCCGTCCCCCTTTCCCAACCCTGTTTTTCCCCCTGAACATGAGGAACCCATACCCATGGCCATCCGTCCTATGAATGTTGCCGTTGTCGGCGCCACCGGCGCCGTCGGCGTGGAAATGATCAAAACCCTGGAGAAGAGAAACTTCCCCGTGAAGGAGCTCCGTCTTCTCGCCAGCGCCCGCTCCGTGGGGAAGACCGCCTTCTTCCAGGGCAGGGAATACGCCATCCAGGAGCTGACCCCCGATTCCTTCCAAGGCATCGACGTGGCCCTCTTCTCCGCCGGCGCCTCCATCTCCCGGGAATACGCCCCCTACGCCGTCAAGGCCGGCGCCGTGGTGGTGGACAACTCCAGCTGCTTCCGCATGGATCCCCAGGTGCCCCTGGTGGTGCCGGAGGTGAACCCCGAGGATGTGAAGAAGCATCAGGGCATCATCGCCAACCCCAACTGCACCACCATCATCATGCTGGTGGCCGTCAAGCCCCTCTACGACCTCTCCCCGGTGCGCCGCATCGTGGTGTCCACCTACCAGTCCGCCTCCGGTGCCGGCGCCAAGGGCATGGATGAACTCCTCCAGCAGACCCGCACCGTCCTGGCGGGAGGCACCGCGGAACCCAAGGTCTTCAAGTGGCCCTACGCCTTCAATGTCTTCAGCCACAACACCGACATCGGGGACAACGGCTACAACACCGAAGAGATGAAGATGGTGAACGAGACCCGGAAGATCCTCCACGACGACGGCATCGGCGTCTGCCCCACCTGCGTCCGGGTGCCCGTGCTGCGCAGCCATGCGGAGTCCGTGGTGCTGGAATTCCAGGACAAGGTCACCCTGGAGCAGGCCCTGGAGGCCTGGAAGAAGGCTCCCGGCCTCACCATCGTCAACGAGGCCGCCGAGAACCATTTCCCCATGCCCTGCGAATCCAACGAGCAGTACAATGTGCTGGCCGGGCGTCTGCGCTATGATCTCTCCTCCCCCAACAGCCTGGCGTTCTTCCTCTGCGGAGACCAGCTGCTGAAGGGTGCGGCCCTCAACGCCGTCCAGATTGCCGAGCTTCTGTAGCCTCCCCTGCTCCCCTGCTCTCCCCCCCCTTCCCGGAGGCTCACCCATTCCCCCGGGAAGGGGATTTTTTCACCCCAACGCCAGGATCGCCATCCATCATGCCGAAGACCTCACGCCTGCTCTGCGCCGCCCTTCTGCTTCTTCTGCTGGGACAAGGGGTTCTCCCCGCCCAGGAGGATCCCGCCTGGTTCCCTGACGTGACCTCTCCCCTGGCCTGCCCCGAGGCGGAACTGGTGAAATTCACGGCCCTTCTGCGGAAGGAACTCCTGGCGGGACACCCCGTGAAGGACTGCCTCAAGGCCGCCCCTCTCCCCCAGGACAAGGCCCCCCGGGTCCTCTTCCTGACCTTGGGAGACGGATGCTTCCCCGCCAGAACCTACTATGCCGCCGGCCGGGGCTTCCGCCCCACCCTGGCCTTGCTCCTGGATATTCTGGAGAAGCGCCGTCCCGAATATGTGGCCGCCATCCAGGCGGATTTAGGGGCCCAGGTTGCCCTGGCCCAGCAGGAGAAGCGCATCCTTCCCCGCAGCGTCAAGGAGAAGCTGGAGCACCCGGAGAAGTGGGATTCCCTGAGGCTGGACATTGTCCAGGCCACCCTGCCCGTGGAGCGCTTTCAGGTGAACGCCTCCCGCCTCCTGTTGTCCAGCGTGGTGGGCCTGGCCTTTGACCGCACCGCCGCCTTTGCCTTCCCCCCGGAACAGTTGGTGGGGCGCTATCTCATGACCGAGCAGCGCCAGCTCTCCGTCCCCCGCATTGGCAATCTCATCTCCGAGGCGAATCTCTGGAGTTCCCTGGGGCTTTGGCAGAAGATGGGCGCCGCCACCACTCCCTTCCGGGTCACCCTTTTCGAGACGGACAGCTATTATGCCGATGCCCAGGGCGCCCGGCGGCTCTTCCGGGCCCGTCCCGCCCGTCAGGTGGATCAGCCCGATCTCCCGGGGATTCTGGCCACCGCCCAGTCCCTGGCCGCCCTCCTCTCTCTCCAGGACGGCACCCTCAAGCCCCCCTTCCCGGAATGGTTCACCGGACGCCCCGATGCCACCACCTCCCTGGCCGACCAGGCCTCCCTGGTCCTCACCTTCCTGGAGGCCGCCGAACTGGCTCCGGAGAAGACCCGGACACTCCTCCTGGAGGCCGCCAAATGCGCCGTCCAGCCGATTCTGAAGGCCACCAAGCACCTGGATCCCCACGAGCGCCTGGAAAACGGGCAGCTGGCCGGAGGCGAGCGGAAGAAGGCCTCCCAGCGACTCTTTGCCCTGGTGGTGGAGGGAGACAGGCAGGAGGACACCCTGGAATTCGAGGAGCCCCGGCGCATCAGCACCCTAAGGACTAACGCCCTGGCCCTGCTGGCCTTCACCCGGCTGGCGGAGACCCTGCCTCCCCAGGATCCCGTGGGACTCCGCTGCCAGGGAGAGCGCAAGCAGCTGACCCGTCTGATTTCCACCCAGGTGAATCCCGACGGGCGCATGGTGGAGGCCCTGGAATATCCCACCCTCCGTCCCCTCTATGATCTTTCCGAGGGCGAAGTGGTGGTGGCCTCCGGGGATGCGGTGGAGGCGGCCGCCCTGGCGGGGCTGGCCCTCCAGGCCCAGGTGCCCCAGGAACCCGCCGAAGCAGACAAGGTCCTGGCCCAGAATCTGGCCCTCCTCCGGGACACCCTGGGAGAATGGGCCTATACCCGCCCCCAGGAGATGCCGGAGACTCCCTATCTGGCCGCCTTCCTTTCCCAGGATCTACCCGCCAACGCCCCACGACGACTGGCCCAGCTCACCCGCCTGGCTCTGGCCGCCGCCGGTTCTCCCGCCCTGCTGCCTCCCCTGCCCGACATGTTCGGATGCGATCCCGATTTCCCCAGCATGACCTATGCGGCCGAACGCTCCCACCTCCTCGCCCTGGCGGTCCTGGCCATGCTCCAGGCCGGCACCCCCCAGGAAGCCCAGCCCCTCCTCCAGGAAATCTGGCCCCTGTGGGTCTTCCAGCAACAGGCCAGAATGATTCAGGAAAACGCCTCCATCCTTCCCCGCCCCGAGGAATATCTCCACTTCTACCGGGATAATCTGGCGGACTACGGATTCACCCTGCGGGGACAGACCACTCAGCTCCAAAGCCAGATGGCACTCCTCCGGATGCTCCAAAAACTCCAGAAGAAGACTCTGGAACCCACCCCTGCCCAGAAGGAAGCCTGGGAGAAGTGCTGGGCCCAGCTGGATCAGCGTCCCCTGGCCCTGGCCCCGGAGCTGGTCCTGGCCGGCACCCCCGCCCCGGAAAACAAGAGAAGCCTGGGAGGATCCCTGGGGGTCCCCACCGTGGAAACCATGCAGGTGAAAAGCGCCAATCTGTCCCTGCGACAGGGCCGGGAAGAGGACGAACACATCGAAACCAAAATCCTGGAACGCCCCAAGTCCAAGGAAAAGAAGAAGTAACTGATTCTCCTGCAAGTAGTTATATCATTACACACAGGGATATCCCGACCGGGATATACCCAGGCTTCCCCCAGGGGGAGGGAGGATCGATTCCCGGGGGATGAAGCGGCAGCGTCCCCCCTGGGAGCCTGGGAGGCATTCCGGGGAAATATTGGCGCTACATCCCCTCCCCCGGTTGCGGGGGGAAGGATCCTGCCGTGGCCGGAGGTTATCGGGTCAATTTGATGATGGCGAAGCTGAAGGCCGCCAGGTGCTGGACGATCAGTTTATTCCCGGCGAGTTTTCCCTGGCATCCGGCAAATTGTCCTTTGCGGTAGGTATCGTCCAGGGAAATCGTCAGAGGGGAGGCATAATCGGGGCTGCAGTTCCAGATGCCGATGGCCAGGGATTTCCCATCGGTTTTGCATTGGAGATAGACATCCGGATTTTTGCTGATCACCGCGGCGGGGAGCCGGACGCCGGAGGAGGTCAGGAACTTACGAATCTGCTCCGCCCGGGCATAGTTGCGATAGCTGTCTTCCCGGGAGACGGTTCCTTCAAAATTGAAGACAAGGAAATTTTCGCCGCTGGGGGTGCGCATGGTCCAGCTTGCCGGGATCCCGGTGTCGGGGAATCGGCTCAGGACCTTTGCCTTGGGCGAGAGAGTCACTTCCCGGGAACCGGGCATTTCGTTGCGGAGGGCAATGACTTCTCCATTCCGGAACGCCTCCGTCTCCGGCTTGACTCTGGCGCCGCAGTGGCGCAGGCCCACATCCCAGCCCCGTTCCGTCAGCAGCCTGGCCGCCTGAATGTCCATGATGACCGGCCGGGCGCGGAACTCCTCCGGCAGCGTGCGGCCGCTCTCCCCGAAGACGATGGCGGCGCATCCCGGACCGTGATGCACCGACGGGATACCGTGGGCCGCCAACGCCCAGGCCGCCTGGGAATAGGGCATGGGACCGTAGGTGGTGAAATACCTCTTCTTCTCCGGGAGATCGGAAAAATCCGCATTTTCCAGGGTATGCATCTCCTGCCAGACCCGGATTCCCGCTTCCGGGAGGCCGGAGGTCATCCGGAAGATTGCCTGATACAGCTTCTGGTTGTCCCGCTGCATTTTCAGATACCCGGTTTCATAGCCGCTGGAACTGGTGTAGTCGAACAGATATTTCTGGATGCCGTCAAAGCCGCCGGTGAAGCGCAGGGCGCTGTCGAAGAGTTCCAGATAGGAGGAGGCGACATGGAAGCGGGGGCGGGGGAAGGGATCGCCCTCGGAGAAGGTTTCGATTCCCTCGGGGAGATAGCGGAGATGCATCCGTTCGAATTCGAGGATCTCCGGCAGCCGGATCTTAAATCCCCAGGTCATAGTCCAGTAGGGGGCGCCGGAGAGTCTGACATAGGGGCGGGTCTTGCCGGCCAAGATCCGGGCGAGTTCTCCCGTCGTGGTGCCGTCGCCGTCAAAGGAGGTGATGCAGGAGCACATTCCCAGGCGGACTTCCGGATTGACTTCATCCACGGCGGCCCGGGAGATCCTGGCAAAGGTTTCCAGACTTTCGCCCCAGGTGCGGAGCAGGACGGAGCGAATGGGGTTCGGCTTTCCCCCGAATGCCCTGTCCTCCAGCCCCTCCAGGTCGATCTTCTCGCCCAGCTTTTCTTCGGCCAGCCGCCGATGGTGGGGGCAGAGGCAGCCGATGCCCGCATCCCAGTTGTCGAACCGGAAGTCGTCGTCATAGAGGATGCCATCCACTCCGGTTTGGGCAATCCTCTTCAGATCCTGGCGGACAAATTCCTGGAATTCCGGATCCAGGGGGCAGATCATCACCGGGTTCCTTCCCCGGAAACTTTCCATATGGGTGAAGGGATTCTCCCCTTCGACCCAGAAGGTCCAGCGCCAGTACCAGACCTCGATGCGGTTTGCCTTGAAAAAGGCCACCTCCTGGGCCAGGCGTTCGTAGTTCTTCTCCCGTTCCGCCGCCGCATATTTCACCGGCCCGCAGTGTAGCAGGATTCGTGTGGCACCGGCTTTCCGGAGATCGTTCAGGACCTTTGTCCGGTCATAGGTGGGGGTTCCGTAGTAGATCGGACAGGCGATGGCAAAAGCGTTCCTGTTCATGGGTGCCAACTCGGGGAATTGCATAGGGTCAAAAAGGCGAGGGATGGTTCTCCGGAGAGGAACCGAAGCCCGTCCCGGGGATTACTTTCTAGCGGAGCCGGAACAGTGTGGCCCCCGGGGCGGCGCCGCATTCGGTGGCATCCTCCGTAAAATATTCGATTTCGTGGACATAATCGTTGAACCAGCCGGCCGGCTTCAGTTCTTCCCGGAAACAGCGGCTCCATTCGTTGCCTGCCGAGGAGTTGACCCGCAGCTCGATGCGGTTTCTCCCTCGGCGCACCGGAATCCGATAGACCCAGGGGGCGAAGGCGCGGACGCCGCAACGGCGGCGGTTGACGCGCAATTCCCCGCCATAGCAGATCCGGTCAAACTGCAGCAGCCCGTCAAAGGCCTCCGCCGAGTCGAACTCCGCCGTCAGAACCACCGTCCCGGAAAACTCCGGTTCCAGCTCCGTATACATGCCGGAGGCGGGAAGGGGACGATTTTCCCTGACGGCTTCGTACCGGGTCGGCGCCAGCTTCGCATACCGCAGCCGTTCCACCCGGGCCAGGTGCCAGGCCAGTTCCAGCCGCCGTTCCGGCACCGGGGCGGCCACAGTCTCCGGCGGCGTATCGCTCTCCACCAGAATCCGCAGATTCCAGGGCTCCAGGGCGACTTCGTAGATGCCGTCGGCATACTGCAGAGGCGACAGTGTCCCGGGGGCGTCATCCGGGGGCGGCAGCTCCCGGAATGGGGAGGCCGAAGAGAACCGCAGGGACTTTCTCTCCGAGGAAGCATTGAAGAGCATCCGCACCCGCCCTTCCGGACGCTGGGCCACCAGCAGCTTCACCTGCCGCACCGGCTCCTCCGCCGCCAGATCGGCAAACTGGCGGAAATCCGTGACGGCAAAGCCATCGAGGATGGTCACCCCGTCGGACGCCAGCGCCGCCAGCTGCGCCTGGACTTCCGGAATCCGGCAGGGGCCCGGCAGGATCAGCACCCGTGGCCGGTTGTTCCCTGCCAGCTCATCCGGAGTGGTGAACCGCCAGAACACCAGGGCATCGTCCAGCCGTTCCAGCATGGCATCCACGGCCTCCGCATAGGCCTTTGCCGCTGGCAGGGGGCGATGGATGTTGTCTCCGGCAAAGCACTTGGTTACTGCCAGCACCCGGATTTCCGGGTCCAGGGCTCCGGCGTCAAACTGGCCAAGCCAGGCCAGATACTCGTTGAGGGGGCGCAGATGGCGCCAAAGGGGATGGCGGGGGGAATAGTCGCTGCTGCAGCTGATCTTGCGCATTCCCCGGTCGCTGTAGAGGTACGGCATGGTCAGGATGCGGTTGATCCCCTTTACCGCCAAGGAGTTCGCTACATAGAACATCACCCCGGTGGTCATGGCGTAGCCATAGACATTGAAACATTCGCACAGCGCCTCGCGCCGGTGGTTGCGGATGGCGGCGCACTGGGCAAACCGGGCGTATTGCCCGTTGCCGCATTCCGGATAGCCGCAGGGGTCCGGCCGTGGCCGCTTCCCTGCCCCGGGATAGATCTGCCGGAAGATCGCATCCACCCCCGGCACATCCATGGGATCCAGAATCCGGGGAAAATCGTTGAAAAAGCCAGTCCGGAAAAAGAGTTCCTCGAAGAGATAGTGTCCTTCAAATTCCAGGTGGTGCCGATGACACCAGCGGGCGATGCGGCGGGTGTAGTTCCTGGCGAAGAGCCGGGTGCAGACATCCACATAGCACCGCCGGGCCCGGATCACCTCATCGGTGGGGGGATTGCCCGGAAACAGCAGAGGAAGAATGGTCTCGAAATCGAGCCCGTAGCTCCGCCGCAGTTCCTGCCGGATTCCCGGAGGCACCGCAACGGCATCATGGGGCAGATAGCACTCCCAGAAGGGCTCGTCGGTGAAGATCCCGCGGATCTCCTTGCCGAAGGCGTCCCCCAGCTCCTGGTGATAGCGCTGATAGACCGCCTCCAGAAAATGATCCGTCACCGCCGGATTGGTGAGATCCGGGAGATCCGGACGAATCTCCCGGTACCCGTTGCCGTCCCGGACCAAGGCCCGCACCCGGTCTTCCGGATGCTTCTTCACCAACGTATCGACGACGCTGCCGCTGGGCCAGCCGCCTTCGTCGTAGAGCATCATGGTCAGACCAAGGCGGCGGCACTCGTCCAGCATCACCCGGGCAAGGTCAAAGAAACGCTTTCCCAGATAGGCTGTCTCCATCCCCTGGAAGAAGAACTCCTTGTGATAGGAATCCGGCATGGGATGCAGGTAGACGCAGCGGAAGCCGGCATCGCGCATGGCCGACAGCTGACGCCGGATTCCACCCGGCGTCGGGTTCGCGTTCCAGTACCAGAAAATGCCCGGGGTCAAGGACGACATAAGGGATCAGACGCTTGCTGTGCGTCGCTGCCTAGTTTTCCCGAGGATCGGAGGCCGCCATGAAGCTCTGCCACAGACTGGCGGTTTGCACCATCCAGCTGATGCGCCGGGTCCAGGTGTTGACCGCTTCATAATCCGGCACGCTGTTGTGGGTGTTTTTGCAGGTCAGGGCGCTGCCGTCGGCACGGACGGCGTTGACCTTGAACTTGTTGGTGTAGTGGTTCGGCAGCACCGGGTCGTCGGCGAAGATGGCGATATTGAAGTAGGCGCTCTGGTCGTAGTTGGGGAAGGCCGCCAGCTTGTCCAGCTTTTCAATGCGGAAGGTGGTGTCCCAGGTCAGCGTGGGGAT
>JAEDNW010000186.1:0-2505 GCA_016302315.1 Lentisphaeria bacterium | reverse complement strand
CAGGGGTAAGGAAGCCATGCTGTCCATGGTTATATCTATTTCCTAGAGTTTCGGTTCCAATCCTCCCCCCCCTGCCGGACGGGGTTTATGAGGATTGACACCGTCTGCGGGAGGGGGTCCAGGCGGGGGAAATTTCCGGGCAAGGGCAGGATAATCTTCTGGTCCGGCTTCCCGTTTTCTCCGGAGTTTTCTCCTGGGGCATTTGCGGATGTCATTTCCCGGGGGAAACGGTTGCAAACCCCTGAAGAACCATTAAGGTAACCCCCCAAAGATCGGACCTCCTTCCCGGGACGTCCTGCGGTGTTTCATCGTCTTTTTTGGGGGAGGGGAGCAGGGAGGGAAGAGACGGTGCAGAAGGGAGAGACTTCCCTGGTGTGCCAGTATGAGTCAGGGAGTCATTCTCCCCGTTTCCTAGCCATGGAGATTGTTGACAGTAAACGATTTGATGCCCTTTTGAGAGAGCGGTCAGCCCTGCTTCTCTCCCACTGCGTGCACTTTGTGGGAGAAGGGGTGGAGAATTTCACTCTGACCCGTCCTCTCCTCAGTTTTCTGCTGGCGGAATCCAGCCAGTTGGAGGAACTGCTGGACGCCTATGGAGCCCGGAGCAACGAGACCTGGCATGGTCTGCGGATGCATGTGGCCATGATCAAGAACTTCAGCACAGCGGGCTATGATCTGCTCCACCTCCAGCACACCATCCACTCCTATGATTTCCAGGGGCACTATCCCCGGATGGAGGAGGACACGATCTCCGCTGTGGCCTATGTCTCCACCTTCCTCTTCTGTTCCCTGAAGCAGGTCATGAATGACGCCATGGCCCTGGGCTGGCCACCCCCCGAGGAGCTGCTGGGCTACGACTACAGCGAGGTGCTTCCCGGCGGCATGCTCCCCAAGGACCGGATCATGGGAAGCCGGGAGGATGCGAAGCATCTGGTCATCCATCTGGCCACCAGCTTCCTGAACAATACCGAGGACGCCAAATTTCTGGCCAACGCCGCCAAATGCCAGCCTCCCCAGTGGCGGGGACTGGACTTCGACCAGCTTTCCGAGGCCTCCATCCGCTCCCTGGAAGAGCGCTTCCACACCCTGCAGTCCCTCTACGACACCTACATCTCCTACAGCAACATCGAGGGCAACGACACCTCCCTGCGCAGACTACGGGGACACATCAGCGTGGTGCTCCACCTCCTCCGGGTGGCCACGGTCTTCATCCACTTCTACGAGCGGCACATCAAGATCCAGGGAGACTCCCTCTTCTGCCACAAGAACTGCGTTCTGAAGAGCAACTGGTATCTCAACCTGCTGACCCACTACCTGTGCCACTACAGCTACCAGTTCCTGGCGGGGGCCCGAGGGCTCTGCCAGTCCATGCTGAGGCAGTATGCCGTGGTGGAATCCCGGGAGATTCCCATTCCTCCCTACTTTGGCTTCCACGTCCGGCCGGCCACCCTCATTTCCTCCATTGTCCGCCACTATGGCAGTCCCGTGTCTCTGAGCCTGGACAAGGAGTATGATGCCAGCCTGCCCATGAATCTGTTCCTGGCCAACGAGTGGATCAACCAGTTGAAGCGCCAGTTCATCGGCAACGAGCTTTCCCGGATGAACGAGACCATTGCCGCCCTGCAGCGGAAGCTGGACCAGGGGGAGACCACCCCGGCCAACGCCGCCCTGGAGCTTATCCGGCAGATGGCCAACGCCAACCTCCTCCGGGTTCTGGTCTACCCCCTGGATCTGGAGCCCATTGTGAAAAGCTCCACCGCCCCCACCCTCCAGGAACTGATGCAGAGTGTCATTGCCACCCTCCATGCCCAGCGGAAGATCAACATTCTCTTCGACTGCAAAGTCACCTTCCAGGGGGATGTCCGGGTGCTGCAGGACATCCAGGTGCTGGCGGAGAATGGCTACGGCGAGAACGAGACCGGCGCCAACATTCCCCTGCCCCGGGAACTCTCCTACCTCTCCCATTATCACCCCATGAACTAAGGCGGCGCCGGAGGGGACGGCCGAGGGGGTGGGCGCCCACGGGTTGAAAACGCCCTTTCCCTCGTTATATTAACGCACTCTACGCAAGACCATTTCTTTGACGAACCATACCCAACCAACACCCCCACGGGAGTTTTTCCTACTATGTACGCCATCATCAAGACTTCGGGCAAGCAGTATAAGGTGGAGCCCGGCCAGGATTTCGAAATCGACCGCATCCCCGGCGAGGCCGGTGAAGAGAAGGATTTCAGCGAAGTTCTGCTGATCTCCAAGGATGACGAGACGGTCTTCGGTGCCCCCACCGTGGCCGGCGCCGTGGTCAAGGCCGAGATCAAGGCCCAGTTCCGCGGACCCAAGCTCATCGTCTTCAAGATGAAGCGCCGCAAGCGCAGCCGTTGCAAGAATGGCCACCGCCAGGACATGACCCGCCTGACGGTCAAGGAAATCGTGGGCGCCTAGCCCCGCCGGGCGGTTCCTCTTCCCTCCCCTTGTCCGGAGGGAACCCACCCCGCCCCCCCGTCC
>JAEDNW010000074.1:0-12302 GCA_016302315.1 Lentisphaeria bacterium | reverse complement strand
GCCCACGTGGAAATGATGGGCTTCCTGGGCATGGGCAACAACCCCATGGTGGGCGCTACCGTCTCCGTGGCCGTGGCCGTGGAAGAAGCCATGAAGTAGCAGATCTCCTCCTGCAGCGGAAGGCCCCGCCTCCCGTTCCTCCTCCTTACTCCTTTTAGGGGAGGGGAAGAGAGGGTTCGCCTTCCGCCCACGAGGAATTTTTCTCTCCTGCGCCTTCCCCTTCCGGAATCCCTGGGTGGGATCCTTTCCCGGAGGGAGGGAGGCCCGGTCCGCCCCCGCGCCTCGTGAGGCCTGCGTCGGGCGGCGTTTTGATTTTCCGGGGAAGGCGGGTTCGCCTCCTGCTTCCCCGATTCCGCTCCCTGGTTTCCGCATTTTTCCCCTTGCTCCTATGTCGATGAGCCCTTGGCAACCCTTTTTGCCCTACAATGCCGTCTGCTGCCGATACAGCGAGATTGGCACCAAGGGGCGCAACCGGGGGAGCTTTGTGCGCCGTCTGGTGGAGGGGCTGGGGCGTTCCCTGGGGGAGGCCTTTGCGGTTCCCCGCTTTGAGGTGGAGCGGGGCAGGGTGTATCTGTATCCCGGGGGGGGGAAAGGGGGTCTGCTGACCCAGGGGCAGCTGGAGGCCCTTCGTCGGGAGATCCCGAATCTTCCCGGCATCGCCTCTGTCTCTCCCGGCTGGCACTGTCCCCGCACCATGGAGGCGCTCCAGGAGTATGTCTGGCGCACCCTTCCCCAGGTGGTGGAGGCTTTCCTGGGGGCGCATCCCCAGGAGGAGGAGCGGACCTATGCCATGCGGGTGAACCGCTGTGACAAGTCCTTCCCCCTGCACTCGACGGAGATCGAGAAGAGTTTTGCGGAGGAGGTGTTCCGGCGTTGGCCCCAGCTTACCCTGGACCTGAAGAAACCGGCCCTCCGCATCGGCGTGGATCTCCGCCCCAGCGGCATTTTCGTGGATTACGAACGCATTCCCGGGCCGGGCGGTCTTCCTGCCGGCTCCGGCGGCCAGGCCCTGGCTCTCCTTTCCGGCGGCATCGATTCCCCGGTGGCCTGCTACGAGATGATCCGCCGGGGCACCAACGTGGATTTTGTCACCTTCCACAGCGCCCCCTACACCCCGGAGGCCGGATTGACCAAAATCTGCGATCTGGCCCGGATCCTGAACCATTTTCAGCATCGGGGACGGGTGGTGGCTGTCAATCTTCTGCCCTTTCAGAAGGCGGTGCGGGATCAGTGCGAGGAGAAATTCCGCACGGTGCTGTATCGCCGTACCATGATGCGTCTGGCCTCCGTGGTGGCCCGGTATTTCCAGGACGAGGCCCTGGTCACCGGGGAGAATCTGGGGCAGGTGGCCAGCCAGACCCTGACCAACATGCGGGTCATCGAGGAAGCCAGCCCCATGATGATTCTCCGGCCGCTCCTGGTTTACGACAAGCTGGACATCATGGCGGTGGCCCGGAAAATCGGCACCCTGGATCTCTCTCAGGTTCCCGTGCCGGATTCCTGCACGGTCTTCGCCCCGGTCTCTCCCGCCACCGCCGCTTCCCTGCCGCTGGTGAAGGCCAATGAGGAACGCCTGGATCTGCCCGGCCTCCTGCAGGAGTGCCTGCGCCAGACCACCATCATGAGCACCGCCACCTACCAGGCCCATCCCTTCCTGGAACTCCTGGAACAGCCGCTCCCCCTATGAACCTCAAGGACTTCCTGGCTTCAGAACAGGGTAGGGCGCAATGGAAGGCCTGGGGAGAACCCGATTTTCGCCTGCGTCAGCTGAACCAGTGGACGCTGGAGCACTTCGCCGTCTCCTACGACGAAATGTCCAATCTCCCCCGGGAATTGCGACAGCGCCTGGCCCAGTGCGCCGCCTCCTTCGCCCTGGAGGTGGTGGAACGCCTCCAGGATCCCGGGGACGGCACGGTGAAGTGGCTCTCCCGGCTGGAGGATGGCCATACCGTGGAGACGGTGCTTCTCCGGGTGCCGGACCGCACCACAGTGTGCATCTCCACCCAGGTGGGATGCCCGGTGCGCTGCGTCTTCTGCGCCAGCGGCCGCAACGGCCTGGTGCGCAATCTCACCGCCGGGGAGATCATGGACCAGGTGATGCTGGCCAACCGGGAGGTGGGAAAGCGGGTGGACAACATTGTGGTGATGGGCATGGGAGAACCCCTGCTGAATCTGGAGGCCCTGGTGCCCGCCCTGGAGCGCATCGCCTTCGGCGTGCGTCATGTGACCATCTCCACTAGCGGCATTGTCCCCGGCATCCTGGAACTGGCCCGGCTGGCGGAGGAGGCCTCTTCCTCCCCCATCTCCCGCAACTGGAACCTAGCCCTCTCCCTCCACGGGGTGGATGACGAGAGCCGTGCCCGCATCATCCCTTCCCATCACCGCTATCCCCTGGCGGAGATCTTCCAGGCCTGCCGGGTGCATCGGGAGAAGACGGGGCGGATGCTGACCCTGGAATACGCCCTGGTGCGAGGCCAGAACGACAGCCTGGAGGCCCAGCGCCGGCTGGCGGAGATCGCCCGGGATCTCCGGGCCAAGGTGAATCTCATTCCCTGCAATCCCAATGCCAGTGCCCTGGAGGCGCCGGATCTGCGGCGGTGCCGCCAGTGGGCCGAGGAGCTGTGCGCCCGGGGTGTCCAGGCCACCCTCCGCCATTCCCGGGGCCAGACCATCCTGGCGGCCTGCGGACAGCTGCGCCAGCAGTGGCAGCGCCAGCGCCCGTCCACGGAACCCTGATCCCCGTCCTTCCCTCTTTTCCTCTGATTCCCTTCCCGTTGCTTCTACCTGTTCCCCCCCTCCACGAGGAGAAAACCATGAAACGAATGCTCTCCCTTCTCTTTTGCCTGTTCTTTGCCGTAACCAACAACATCCACGCCCAGGAGGAAACCCAGAAAATGTCTGAAAAAGAAGCCAATCCCGTTGTCCGGATCATGACCACCAAAGGGGACATGATGGTGGAGCTCTATGAAGACCAGTGCCCCAACACCGTGGCCAACTTCATTACCCTGGCGGAGGCCGGCTTCTATCGCGGGCACTCCTTCCACCGGGTGATCCCCGGCTTCATGGCCCAGGGCGGCTGCCCCTACTCCAAGGAAGGCGCCATCGGCACCCCCGGCACCGGTGATCCCGGATACCGCTTCGCCGACGAATTCGCCAAGGAACTGCGCCACCAGGGACGCGGCATTCTCTCCATGGCCAACTCCGGCCCCAACACCAACGGAAGCCAGTTCTTCATCACCTTCACCGACACTCCCTGGCTGGATGACCACCACGCCGTCTTCGGCAAGGTGATCTCCGGTCTGGAAGTCCTGGACGCCCTGGAGAAGGTGGGCACCGAGAGCGGCCGCTGTCGGGAGCGCGTGGTCTTCAATATCGAGGTGGTGAGCAAGCGGAACCACGAATACAAGGTCAACAAGATCACCCGCTAGAAAACCGCATCCCGCCCCTCCTCCCGTGTCGCTTTTCCCGTCGCCCAGTATGTCCTCCCGGCTGCCCGTCATGCTTTCCCTGGGGCTTTTGGCCCTGGGGCTGAGTTTGGCGGTCTCCTGCCGTACCCTCATGGCTCCTCCGGGCTATGTCTCCCGGGGGAGCGGGGCGGCGGGGCGCATTGCCTTCCCGGCGGAGGTTTCCCTGGAGGCCCAGTATGCCCTGCTGGCCTGGTATGGGGAGCAATACGGGCAGGAGGCGCGGCTGCGGGCGGGGGAAGCCTTTGGTCTGGTGCATAACGCACTCAACGACAGGGCGTTGCTTCTTCGTGGCATGGCGGCCCAGGCCCTGGTGGGGCGTTATCCCGGCTTTGCCTTCATTCCTCCCCAGGGCGGGGTGGCCTTCCTGTATGAGAGCCTGGGGGAGCGGAAGGATTTTCCGGAGGTGGAGGCGATGCTGGAACGCTGCCGCCAGACCCTGGAGACCCGGCGCTATCTGGAGGTCCCCGTCCAGGAGTGCACCCGATTCCTTGCCCAGACCACCAACGGCGAGGAAATCTCCCTTTTCTCCCTGTGGGCCTCCCGCCATCCCCGGCTGGAAATCGATTTTCCCGATGAAGTCAATCTCCGTCTGCTGGAACGCTGCCGCCAGGCCGTGATCCTCAAGGCCCATCTGGTGGAGACCATGGACTTTGCCCGGGAACATCTCCAGGATGGCACCCGGGCCGAGGAGGTGCTGGCCCAGCTGGACCAGAGAACCCGGGAGATACCTCCCCAGGCGGATCTGGGGGTGCTGGGGGACACGGAGACCCTGGCCCAGTGGGAACAGCTTCTGGAGGAGGCCCCGGCAACCCTGGTGAAGGCCGCTGTCACCCTGTGGCAGGGGGACAACGGGGAGCAGTACGAGGAGGTCATGAGTCTGGCCATGGGGCAGTGGGACAGGGATTTCCGGCTCCAGAAGGCCTCCCGGGAACTGTGGGAGACCATGCGCCGGAATCTGGACGAGGCCTATCAGTGGCGTCGGGAATCCCTTGCCCAGGCGTGTGCCGAGGCGGCCCGGCGGGGGAGTTATGCCCAGGAGATTCGCCGTCTGCGGAAGCGGGCGGAGGAATTGGCGGCCGGCAATGCCGGCACCTGGGAATGTTATGCCCGTCTGGGGCGCACGGAGGAACTGCTCTCTCTCCTCAGGGAGAGTGTGGAGAGTCTGCTTCCCGGCGCCCGTCAATTCTACCTTGCCTGCCAGGAAGAGTGCCTAGCGTCGGGGCGTCCCGCCTCCGCCCTGGCTCTGCATGATATTCTGCGGGAACTGACCGGCGGGCAGGAGGAAGAGGATTCCCCTGCTGTGCGCCAGGCCCGGGAGGCGCTGTCTGCTCTGCCTCCGGCCTACGGACTGAGGCTGGGAGAATTCACCGGCAAGGAGCCGGGGCAGGGCGCCAGCTGGCGGCGGGACCTGGGCTTTGCCCTGGCGGAGGCCCTGGGCCGCTGGAATGGCGGAGGGCTGCTGCGCTTGGAGAGTCAGGAGGCCGAAGAGACTGCGGTGCCGGTGTGGCGTCTGGAACAGGGGGAATTGCTGGAATATGCGGCGGGGGAGGTGGAGCTTCAGAAGCGCACGGAGGTGCGGCAGGGTTACGGGGAGGCCCGGCTGGAGGAAGGGGGTGAGTACGCATTTCTGCAGCCCCTCTGGCGGCAGGAAGTGGAGATCGTCCAGGCCAGTCGTGTGGGGCATGTCCGTCTGCGGGGGCTTCTGACCTGCGGGGACCTTTCCAGTCCGGTGGAGGTGAATGCCTTCTATCCCCGGACCTTCTGCCAGGAGACCCTCCTTTCCACCCAGAGCCAGGAGACCCTCCGCTGCCGGGATCAGCGCCAGCTGAAGCCGGTGACGCCCCAGGAACCCCTGCGCCAGGATAGAATCTGGTCCGCCGGAGAGATGCTGGACTACGCCCGGCGGAACGCCCTGGAGGAATATCTCCGCTGCCTCATGGCTTCCCTCCTGGAGAAGATTCCCCGGGAACTCTCTCTCCGTTCCCTCCCGGCCAGGGACCGGGCCGAAGAATCCCTCCGCATGGCCTGGCTCCTGGAGTCCCTGGACTTCTCCCGGGATCCCGCTCTGGATGTCCTCCGGCGGCAGGGACGGGACCTGCTGACCCAGGAGGGGATCGACGCTCTTCTGGAAGAGTGCCGCAGGCCCCTCGATCCTCCTTCTTCTCCATAAACGAAACGCCCCCACGCAAGTCCATCCCCCATGTCCACTCTCTATCCTTTCCAAGCCCTGCTTCCGGCGTCCGACAAGGCCTCCCAGGTCGCTTCTCTCCCCTACGATGTGATGAATCGCCAGGAGGCGCGTCAGGCCGTGGAGGGCAATCCCCTCTCCTTCCTCCGGGTGACCCTGGCGGATCTGGAACTGCCGGACCAGGTCTCCTCCTATGATCCCGCCGTCTATCAGCGGGCGGCGGAGAATCTCCGCGCGATGCAGGAGAAGGGTGTCCTGAAGCAGGATGACGAGGAATCTTTCTATCTCTATTCCCTAGTCATGGAAGGCCGTCGGCAGACGGGCATTGTGGCCTGCGTCTCCGTGCCGGAATACAACCAGGGCATTGTCCGCCGCCACGAGTTCACCCGAAAGGAGAAGGAGGACGACCGGACGCAGCACATTCTGACCACCGGCGCCCAGACGGGCCCCGTCTTCCTGGCCTATCGGGACCAGCCTGAGGCCGATGCCCTGACCCAGGAAGTGATGGAGGGCCAGCCCCCCCTCTTTGACTTCACGGCCTCCGACGGCATCCGCCACACGGGCTGGAGAATCCCCCGGGAGAAGACGGCCGCCCTGGCGGCGCTCTTCCAGGAGAAGGTGCCCCTCCTCTACATCGCCGACGGCCATCACCGGGCCGCCGCCGCCGCCCGCTCCGCCCAGGAGCGCCCCCAGGATCCCCAGGCCGCCCGCACCATGGGCGTCATCTTCCCCGCCAGCCAGCTGAAGATCCTGGCCTATAACCGGGTGGTGCGGGATCTGGGCGGTCTTTCGACCGAGGAGTTTCTGGCGCGCCTGGCGGAGGTGGGAGAAGTGGGGGAGGAGGCTTCCCCGGTGCCTCCTGCCGCCGGCCAGGTCTCCTTCTACCTGGGCGGCCTCTGGCGCAGCCTTTCCTTCCGTCAGCGTCATTCCGAGGATCCCATCGCCAGCCTGGATGTGAGCCTCCTCCAGGAACAGGTTCTGGCCCCCATCCTGGGCATCCAGGATCCCCGGCGGGATCCCCGCATCGACTTCGTGGGCGGCATCCGGGGCACCCGGGAACTGGAGGAACGGGTGGATAAAGGGGAGGCCCTGGCCTTCTCCCTCTATCCCACCTCCCTGGAACAGCTGATGCGGGTGGCGGACGCCCACGGCATCATGCCCCCGAAATCCACCTGGTTCGAACCCAAACTCCGGGACGGACTCTTCACCCACTGCCTTTCCTAGGTCCCCTCCCTCCCCCCCAAAAAAATATTGCCTTCGGAATACGACGATGCACATACACGATGATGGACAGATCTACCTGGAGGGGGTCTCCGTAGAGGAACTGGCCTCCGCCTACGGAACCCCCCTCTATGTCTACGAGGAGAACCGGATCCGGGAAAACTTCCGCCGGGCCCTGGGCGCCTTCCGGAAATACTATCCCGACACCCGGTTCTTCTATGCCATCAAGGCCAACAACAATCTGGCTGTGGCCAATATCCTACGCCAGGAAGGGGCCGGCATCGATGCCGCCAGCGTCAATGAAATCCTCCTGGCCAAGGAGATGGGCCTGGGAGGAGACGACGTGATGTTCTCCGGCAACTTCCTCTCCGACGAGGATATCCGCCAGGGCGTGGAATCCGGCGTCATCTTCAATCTGGACGACCTCTCCCTGCTCCCCAGGGTCCTGAAGCACGGCGTGCCGGAACGCCTCTCCTTCCGGGTGAACCCCGGCTACGGACAGTGCGACATCGGCGCCTTCGTCTGTAATGCCGGCTCTGAGGCAAAGTTCGGCCTCCATCCCGACCAGGTCCTCCCCGCCTACCGTGCCGCACGGGATGCCGGCGTGAAGCGCTTCGGCGCCCACATGATGCCCGGCTCCTCCATCCGGGACCCGGAATACTTCGGGTATGTCACCGGTCTCCTGATGGATCTGGTGGGGCGGGCCGGCCAGGAATTGGGCATCGACTTCGATTTCATCGACCTGGGCGGGGGTCTGGGCATCCCCTATCGCCATGAGGATGCCGCTCTGGATCTCTCCGCCGCCGCCGAACGGGTGGCCCAGGTCTTCCAGCAGAAGATTGCCCAGTACAGCCTGAAGCCCCCCCGTCTCATGATGGAACCCGCCCGCTATTTCGTGGGGGACGCCGGCTACATCATTGGCCGGGTCCATACCGTGAAGGATTCCTATAAGCGCATCCTGGGCACGGACATCGGCATGAATGTCCTGGCCCGCCCCGCCCTCTACGGCGCCTATCACCACATCTACGTGAACCGCCGGGAGACGGAGGAGAGAATCCCCCTGAATCTGTGCGGACAGCTCTGCGAGAACACGGATCTGTGGGTGCGGGACCGGGAACTGCCCCGGGGCACCCAGGTGGGGGATCTGGTGGTGGTGGAGAATGCCGGCGCCTACGGCTACGCCATGAGCTACCAGTACAACGGGCGGCTTCGCCCCGCCGAAGTCCTGGTGAACGGCGACCGCCACGACCTGGTCCGCAAGGCGGAGACCTTCCAGGAGCTGGTGGAGCTCATGCAGATCCCCTCCCGCCTGAAGGCATAGCGGATAATCCGGAAATTCCCTCCTGGTTTCTGGAATCTTCTCCGCTTTCTGCGTAATAGAGAATGTGCCTCATCCTCAAGAATGACACCCCAAAACGGGGGCGGACCCAGGAGGGAATGCCCCCAATGGAGTACCCCTGACATGAAGAACCCGAAACACTGGCTCTGGTCCGCTCTTGCCCTGTCCCTGATTCTCTCCCTGGCCTCCTGCACCACCAAAACCGCCTACATCCCCAATGATGTCCGCGCCCAGGCCATCGCCGGATTCTCCCAGGACGACATCTACGATACCATCTATGCGGCCGTGGATTCCCTGGTGACTCTGGACCGCATCAAGGCCCCCGAGGGCTCTGCCCGGGCGGTGGTCATCGTGGAGAATGTGGTCAATGATACCCTGAGCCGGGGACGGGATGCCGAGGCCCTGGCGGAGGGCCTGGGGCTGAGCCTGCGGGAGGAACTGACCAACAGCGGAAAGATCGTGGTCTACAACCGGGAGGCCGCCCAGTACGCCACGGTCCAGGTGACGCCCCAGTATATCCTCAAGGGACGCCTCACCCAGAGAAATCTCCGCCAGGACAATTCCGATTTCCAGATCGAATACAGCCTGAATCTCACCCTTATCGATCTGGCCACGGGACTGGAATTCTGGCAGAAGAGAATCCCCCTCCGCAAGGTGGCCGCCCGGAAAAACGCCTTCTAGACGTGGCGCCTGCGCCGAATCCTCGTCTCTTTCTCTTTCCCCTCACCCCACCCATCGAATAGGAGAATCCCAGAATGAAAAAGTGGTTGTCCTTGCTTGCTCTGTCCTGTGCCTTGACCTTGTGCGCCCAGGAAGCTGACCCCGTGGCGGAGGCCGGAGAGGAGGTCGCCGCGGAAAGCCCGGTGGTGGAGGAGCAGGCGGCGACGGAGCAGGAGGGCTCGGGGCTCAACGAGGATCTTCAGGCCGCAGGCCCCTCCAGCCGGGATATGATGGAGGACTGCTTCGAGGAATATGCCCGGGAGCGGGGATTCGCCTATGGGATTCCCACTGCCCAGGGAGTGACCTATGGCAAGGAGGTGGCCCTGGTGAAGGTGGGGACCGACTCCCCCAATTTCGTCAAGGCCCGCACCATGGCCTTTGAACGGGCTTTCGAGGATGGCGTCGCCCGGATGATGATGGATCTCGTGGGCAAGGAGATGGTCACCGTCTCCCGGGAATACTTCTCCGACAATAGCGACGACATCTTCGACGCGAGTGTCTCCCCGGATCATGCGGTCCAGCGGATCAGCGAGAAGGCCACCATGCTGGCGGAGAAGGAACTGGATGCCGCCCTGGTGGAGATGGGCGTCTCCCCGGAGGATCTGAACCAGAAGAGCCTTTCGGAACGCCGCAATATCTTCACGGACCGCCTGGTGAAGAAGGCGGTGAAGAAGGCCGTGGGGGATTCCTCCGGCATTATCCCCGTCTGCTCCTTCGAGTGCGTGGATGAAGCGGGCACCTACTCCGTGGGGGTGGTCTTCCGCTTTGACCAGAAGAGCCGGGAGATCGCCCGCTGTCTGGCCAGGAAGGTGCGGCCCCCCGCCCGCCATCCCGGCGCTCCCCTGAATACCCTGCTGCCGCCCAAGGAGAGCCTGATGAACCAGTTCGGGGTCCGGGTGGTGATTGACGAGGAAGGAATGCCCGCCCTCCTGAGCTTCGCCCAGTTCGGCGTGACCGCCGGCACCGATCCCCGACGCCAGGACCGGAACCAGGATGCCGCCCTGCATCAGGCGGAAAGCCTGGCGGATCAGCAGATGACTCTCTTCGTCAACAGCTCTGTCCAGGCAGAAAGTGTCTCGGAGACAGGAGAATTGGAGAACGAGGATGTCCTCTTCTTCGACAATGGGGAGACCTATGCGCAGAATGTGGTGCAGTATGTGGACCGGGTCCGGAGCAGCAGCATCCGTCAGGGAAGCGACAGCCTGGCCGGCCGACGCACCCTGTTCTCCCGTGTCCTCACCCATCCCAGCGGGCACAAGGTGGCTGTGGTGGTGCGGATGTGGAGCTTCCGGAGCCTGGACGAGGTGAAGAAGACCCTTCAGGGCCCCAAGCCCCCGAAGGCCGCTCCCGCTCAGAAGCCCAAAGTCCAGGAGGGCCCCGCCGTCCGGAAAGGGCGCACCTACGACTTCTAATCCAGGGGAGGAATCGCCATGATGAGACGCTTCTTTTGGCTTCTTGCCTTGACGGGGTTCCTGGGAATGGGAATCCTTCGGGCCGAGGATGTGCTGGTGGAGAGCCAGGGGACGGGCCGCACCTACCGGGCCGCCGTCACCGAGGCCCTGATCACCGCCCTGGAGCAACAGACCGGGATGCAGCTCTCCTCAACCCAGCGCATGTCCCTTGCCTCTTCCAGTGACAGCGTGGAGGTCACCGGGGAAACGGCCCAGGACCGCCAGGAACTCCATGATTCCCTCCAGGCGGAGTGCAGGAAATGGTCGGAGGGGCGCATCCAGGGCTACCAGGTGCTGGACAGCCAGCAGGATCCCGCCACGGGGCTGTATACCGTGGTGGTCCAGGTCTCCTTCCCGGGACAGTATGTGGTGGGAACGGATCCCGACGCCCGCCGCCGGATGGCCGTGGGTTCCTTCTATCGAAAGGCCACCACGGTCAATGTCTACGGAACGGCGGTGGAGACGGCAACCTGGGCCGAAATGTTCTCCAATGCCCTGAATGTCCAGCTGACCCAGAGCCGGAAGTTCACCATGCTGGACCGCCGCTTTGAAAGTGCCGTCCAGGAGGAACTCCGGAAACTCTCCGGGGAGAATGCGGCGCCGGGGGATGCCGTCCGCCTCTGCCAGAAACTGGGCACCGACTACCTGGTGCTGGGCACCCTCCTGTTCTGCGATGTCCCCGTGCCCCCCGTGAATCCCTACACCGGAAAAGCCATGCCGGTGGCCTCCGCCCCCTTTGTGGATGTGACCTACCGGGTGATTCTGGCGCCCACGGGACAGCTGAAGTGGAGCGACAACATCAAGATCGACGCCACAGAGTTCACCGCCTCCAGCCTGGCAGACTTCATTGCCCAGTCCGCCGAAAGTGCCGCCGCCCGGGTGGCAGACAGCATTCTCAGCGCCATCCTCCCCTTCGAGGTGGTGAAGGCCTATCCCGACGGACGGGTGATGATCGGGGAGGGCGGAAAGTCTCTCCAGGTCGGGGAAATCCTCCAGGTCTATCTCCTGGGAGAGGAGGTCTTCGACACCCGGACCGGTGAGGTCCTGGATGTCCTGGAGGAACCCATTGGCATGGTGCTCATCGAACGGGTCACGGAAAAGCTGAGCTACGGCCGCCTGGTGAAGGGCGATCCCGCTAAACTGACGGTGGGCGCACGAGTCCGCCGGGATCCCTCCTATCTCCTGGACCCCGGCTACGCTCCCCAGGAGACCGCTCCCGCCAATCCCTCCCAGGTGAAAGGCGGCGTGGGCGGCGGCGTGGTCCTCCCCTTCTAACGCCGGTCAGCCCCCCCCCGGGTTTCTTTCAAAAAAAATCCCTGGGCGACTTGAAATGCGACGGGAAAATACTAGATTAACCGCCGCGTCGTGACTCGTGTGAGCGTGCGACCCATTCAGTGGACCTGTAGCTCAACTGGATAGAGCGTCTGGCTACGGACCAGAAGGTTGGGGATTCGAGCTCCTCCAGGTTCACCATTCCATTTCCCCGTGGCGGGGTAGCTCAGTTGGTAGAGCGAAGGACTGAAAATCCTTGCGTCGCCGGTTCGACCCCGGCCCTTGCCACCACTTCTTCAAGCCTGTGCCCTTCCCGGACACAGGCTTTTTTCGTTTTTTCCCCCCCCACACGGGGGCTTTCGATCCTGCCACCCCGTCCATCTTTCTACTCACACACACACAGGAGGGATTCTATGCAATATAACCTATTGATTGTCAATAGGTTATAAAAAAATCAATGCAGCTATGGCGGAAAATCCTGAAAATGACAGATTTCGTTTCAAAGTTCAGGGATAATCCCCACTGTTTGAAACGAGAAGCACTTCCCCGGCCATAGGGGACATTCAGTGCATATTGATTCAAAGTCAGTCCAGAGCCATCCCATAACTTGCGGGGTTGACTTGAAAAAGAAGCGGGGTCATGAC
>JAEDNW010000185.1:0-2527 GCA_016302315.1 Lentisphaeria bacterium | reverse complement strand
CCCCCGTGTGGTGATAATCCTCCTGGGGGAGAAGTCCCGAGCGGAAAGCCTCCTCCAGCAGAGCCGGCATCCGGTCATCGTTGTGGCTGAAGATGCCGCCCTTGCAGTACGCCTCCCAGTCAAATCCGGTCCAGACGGAGCAGAGAGTGGAGGGCATCACGTGGCCCTGGGCGTCTCCCTTCTCGAAGGGGGCGCCCGCCCAGGCCGCCAGCGATCCGTCGCCGGTGGCGTCAATGAAGACCTGGGCCTCCACGGCAAACATTCCGCCGGGCGCGGCGAAGACCGCCTGCCGGATGCGCCCCTCCTCCGCGCGGACCGCCGCCAGACGGGAGTAATACAGAAGCCGGGCCCCGGACTCCTCCAGGAACCGCTCATAGACCAGCTTCAGATATTCCCCATGGATGGCGCTTCCCCCGTCGAAGTCATAGCGCCGTCCCGCCTCCTTCAGGGTCTGGAGAATGCGGCGCCCATATCCCTCGCAGAGAACCCGGATGCCATCGGACCAGGGCATGAAGGCGGGAACCCGGCCCGCCGTGCTCATGCCACCGCACATGGCGCCGCTCTCCACCAGAAGCACATCGGCGCCCTGCTCCGCGGCCACCGTGGCCGCCGCGCATCCCGCAGGGCCCGCCCCCACCACGCACACGCCCACACGGTGGGCGATGGGTATCTCCTGGGAAAAACGAATGGTCTCCATGGAATCTCCGCTTTCTGACTTCATCATGTTTTTATTGGGGGGAGGGGGCTCGCCCGCGTCTCCAGGGCATGAAGCATGACGCCGTGGACTGGGCAACTGCGCCGGACGAGGAAAGAACTTAAGGTAAGTTCTCCTCTCCCTGTTTCAAGCTGTTTCACGTCCACGGCATCGCCTTGTCCCCGGCCTCTTCATTCCCGTTGCGCCCGAGCCAACCCCTGAGACAAAAATCCATTCCAAGGAGGCCCCAGGAAAGCCGCCCAGGAGATCCCTCCCCCGCCCTACGGGAAAACAATTCATAATAAATCCCCTGGGAAGTGGATTTCGACTACTGCGGATCTCTCTATCGGGACAACCAGGCCTCCTGCGTCAATACGGCCAAGCTGCAGAAGCGCCTGGTCTCCCTGGAGCAGATTTTCCTGGGGCTCCGCCAGGTCCTGGGCACAGGCAGGAATCCCTTCTTCTCCGCAAATCCTGTGAAATCCTACCCTGCCCCCGGGGGTTCCCGCCGCGCTTGCCCCCGACGGGAATCTTCCGGCCGCTCCCCGGCAGGGGATAAAATTGGACTTGAAGCCCATGGCGGGATGACGGGAAAGCTGGTTAATTTGCAATATCTTATCTTCCGTCATCCGGAGGAAGGCAAAGGAGGGGGCGTGGTATTTTTCCGCCTTTTCCCGTCATTCCGGCGCAATTTTGGATTTTTCTGACATGCCATGAGACGAAAAGTTGACCACACGCAGCGGACCGAGCTGATCCTGCAGACTGCCCAGGAGCTTTTCGGGGAGTTGGGCTATCCCCAGGTCACGTTGAAGTTGCTGGCCAAGCGCTGCCAGCTGAGCCGTACTGTGCTCTACCGGTACTACGAGAGCAAGCGGAAGGTCTTTGAGGCCGTCCTCTACCACATTTCCACCCATCTGGGGCTGGAGTTTCTTCAATACGCCCGCCAGAATCCCCAGACCTCCCCCTCCCAGAGACTCCGTTTCATCCTGGTGCGTCTGGTGGAATACATGGAGAAGAACATCCCCTTTCTGGATGCGGTGGTGGAATATCTCATCGAGCTGCAGCGGAAGGGGGAAAGCGTCACCCGTCGGGTGATGCGGCATACGGTGCTGCTGCGTCTCACCCTGGTGCGCCTGATCCGGGAGGCGGTGGAGACGGGGGAATTCAATACCATTCCCGCCCCGGAAATCGCCGGCGTCTTCTACGAGCAGATCATGGGAGCGGCCATGCAGATGGCCGTCACGGAAACCCACGATCCCAAAAGTTTCCGCAACCGGCTGGACCTGACCCTCATTGCCCTGAAGAAACCCTATCTGCTTTCCTGATCCCCCCCCCTGCTCTCCCCTTTGCACCATGTCCAACAGCAGCTGCACCACCATCATTGTCACTCCCTCGGCCAGCGCAGACGGCCGGATGCGGGTGGCCCATTCCTGTGACGATGCCCTGGCCGACCATCGTTTTGTCTATGTGCCTGCCCAGGACTGGCCGGAGGGGGCGCGACGCCCCGTCTATCCCTGCGGGATCTGCGAGAAGGAACTGCCCCAGTGGAATGCCCGCATCATTCCCCGGCTCTATGTTCCCGGGCGGCCGGACGCCTACCGGGATCCCCTGGGCCAGGCCTATCCCACCCTGCCCGTGGGTTCCATCCCCCAGGTGCGCCACACCTTCGCCTATCTGGACAGCAACTACGGGGTGATGAACGAGGCGGGACTGGTCTTCGGGGAATGCACCTGCCGTGCCCACCACCTCTGCCCCCCGGAGGAGGGAAAGCGCATCTTATATTCCTCGGAACTGATGCGGGTGGCCCTGGAGCGCTGCACCGGCGCCCTGGAA
>JAEDNW010000184.1:0-2549 GCA_016302315.1 Lentisphaeria bacterium | reverse complement strand
CGCATCCTCAAGATCTTCGACGGCAAGATCGACGTCAACCCCGAGGCCATGTTCGATGTCCAGGTCAAGCGCATCCACGAGTACAAGCGCCAGCTCCTCAACATCCTCGGTGTCATCCACCGCTACCTCACCATCCTCGACCTCCCCGCCAGCAAGCGCACCCCCGAGTACGTCGTCCCCAAGGTCGTCATCTTTGCGGGCAAGGCCGCCGCCGGCTACGAGGCCGCCAAGGACCCCCTCCTCCAGCTGCTGGGCACCACCCCGGATCCCGCCCTGGTCCAAAGGGTCCAGGAAATCTGCCGCAGCTATCCGGAAGTGGTGGGCATCCATGATTTGGTGGTCCACGACTACGGCCCCGGCAGACTCCATATCTCCGTCCATTGCGAGGTGCCCGGCGACCAGGACATCTTCCGGCTCCACGAGGCCATGGACAACGCCATGGCGGAGATGGACCGGAAACTGGGATGCATCAGCGTCATCCACATGGATCCCGTCTGCACCAACGACGCCTATCTGGACAACATGCGCAAGGAACTCTCCCAGGCCTTGGAACCCCTGGGGCACGATGTGCACATCCACGATTTCCGGGTGGTCACCGGCCCGACGCGGGACAATGTGATCTTCGACTGCGTGGTTCCCTACGACGTGGAGCCGGATGTCCAGCGGGCGGAGGGGCGGATCAAGGAGATTGTCCACTCCCTGTGGCCCAAGGCCAACCCCATTATCCAGATCGACCGCCCCTTCACCTGATTTTCCCTGCTTTTCCCGGAGTATCGCCATGGCCCTTCTTCGCAGCGATTACGCGGCCTTCAGCAGCCACCTGATCTTTGCCTGCTCCGCCTCCTCCCTCTCCGTGGTCCTGGTTCCCCTTTCCCAGGAACTGGGATTCGGCCTGCAGGAAGGGGGATTTTCCCTGGCGGGCCAGCTCTATTTTCTCCACAGCCTGGTGATGATGGTGGCCATGTTTGCCGCCGGACTTCTGGTGCGGTACTGGAAGAAGTGGGCGTGTCTTTCCCTGGGCATGGTGTCTGTGGCTCTGGGCTCCCTGCTCAGCGCCTGCGCCTGGAACTATCTCTCCCTGCTGCTGGGCGTGGTGGTCATGAGCACCGGCTACGGATTCCAGGACGCCCTCATCACCTCCTATGTGGCAGATCAGCATCCCGGCCCGGAAGGCCCCCGACGCATCAGCCAGACCCACTGCTTCTGGTGCGTGGGCATCTTCCTGGTGGGTTTCCTGGGAGGCATCCTGCTGGAAAAGGGGCTTCCCTGGCGGGGACTTCTTCTGGGGCTGGCCATCCTGGCCCTTGTTCCCGGGGCGCTGTTCCTGAAAACCTCCCCGCCCGTCTCCCTCACCCTCCCTCCCCTGCCTCCCTGGAAGGGAATGTGGGATGTCCTCCGGATCCCCCGCTTCTGGCTCTTCCTGGTGGCCCTCTGCATGACCGGCGGTGCCGAACACTGCCTGACCTTCTGGCTTCCCAGCTACATCAAACTGGAGCTGGGACAGGCCGAGTTCTTCAGCAGCGCAGGCATCGCCTTCTTCACCACGGGAATGTTCTTCGTCCGGCTCCTCTTCGGATACCTCCCGCCCAAATACCATCTCCGCTGCCTGGTGGGAAGCTCCCTGGCCTGCCTCCTCATCTCCCTCCTCCTCCCCCTGACCAGCAACGTCACCCGCCTCTTCCCAATCCTGGTGCTCCAGGGGCTGGCCAGCGGCGCCATCTGGCCCTTCCTCCAGTATTTCTGCGCCCATTTCCTCCACCGGCAGGACAGCACCCCCGTCTATGTCCTGCTTCCCCTCATCGGCGCCATGGGATGCGGGTTCTTCCCCTTGCTCATGGGCATCGCCTCCAACACCCCCGCCATCGGCCCCCGATACAGCATCTATCTCCTGCCCCTCTGCTATCTGGGGCTCCTTATCCTGCTGCTGGCCGTCCTGCGGCTGGCCCGCAGGGAAGCCAGGGAAGTCCAGGAGGCGGTCCTCCGCTAACCGCCGTCCCCCCATAAAAAGGGGCGCAGAGGCGGAGGCGACTCTCCTTCCCGGGGATCCCTTCCTTTTCCCCCTTCTCCCTGGGAGAGGATGGGGCTGGCTCTTCCCTGGCTTCCCTGGCCAGAAACAGGGGAAGCCATTAAATTAACCCGTTTGACCTCATGGCCTGGGCAGAAAAAAAAACTGTCCGTCCCAGCCCCCCTTTTTTCTGTCTCTCTGTCTCCTACCTTACTTCTCACCCTACTTCTATGAGACCCAACATGAATGCGGCCAAGCTGCGCCGCCTCTTCCTGGACTTCTTCAAGTCCCACGGACACACGGAAATCAAGAGCGCCTCCCTGATTCCCGAAAACGATCCCACCTGCCTCTTCACCACGGCGGGCATGCATCCCCTCGTCCCCTATCTGCTGGGCCAGAAACACCCCATGGGAACCCGCCTGACGGATGTCCAAAAGTGCCTCCGCACCAACGACATCGATGAAGTGGGCGATCCCTTCCACATGACCTTCTTCGAGATGCTGGGCAACTGGTCCCTGGGCGACTACTTCAAGAAGGAGGCCAT
>JAEDNW010000003.1:0-41557 GCA_016302315.1 Lentisphaeria bacterium | reverse complement strand
TCTGGGTTATGGGGCTGGGGGGTGGGCGCCAGAGGCGGCGGGAAAAAGCGGGGGAAATCAGGATTCGGCGGGGGGCGTTTTGGAGATGCCGGCCCGGGGGAGGAAGATGGTGATGTGGCACCCCTGGGCGGGGGCGGATTCCACATGGATCCAGCCGTGGTGGTTGGCGATGCACCCGAAGGCCATGGGAAGACCCATGCCGGTGCCCTGTCCGGCGGGCTTGGTGGTGAAGAAGGGCTCGAACATCTTCTGGCGCACCGCCTCCGTCATGCCGGCCCCGTTGTCCCGCACATGGATGCAGATGTAGTCCTGGGCCGGCGCTTCCCGGTGGGGACGGAACTCCCATTCCGGCATCTCGGGGCGGACCCACTCCGCCCGCAGGGTGATGTGCCGGGGTTCCGGCATGTCCTTGAGGGCATCCCGGGAGTTGATGAGCATGTTCAAGAGCACCTGGGAAAGCTGGATTTCATCTACGAAGAGGGGCAGGGGCACCGGCTCGCAGATGACCTTGCACACAATGCCCTTGGCCACGGGGCGGAAAAGCTGGAGGGCATGGTCCAGCAGCACCGAGGCATCCAGCTCCTCCGCATGGAACTTCCCCTTCCGGGCAAAGCCCAGCAGCTGGCTGGTGAGGACGGTGGCCCTCCGGCATCCTTCCTCGATGTTCCCCACCAGGGGCAGGGCCTCCGGTGTCCGGGTGAGACGCTGGTGGAGGGCATCCAGGCTCATCTGGATGGACTGGAGGAGGTTGTTGAAGTCGTGGGCGATGCCGCCGGCCAATTCCCCCAGGCTCTCCAGACGCTGGGAGTGCATGATTTTCTCCTGCTGGGACTGGCGCTGGCGCTCCTCCTCCCGCTGCTTGGTCATGTCCCGCCCGATGACCACGGCGATGGGTTTTCCCTCCAGCTGGACGGGGGAGACATTCATATCCAGATCCACGGTTTTCTTTCCGGGCACCCGGAGGAAGAGGTTTTCATAGCGGAGGGCCCGGCGTCGGAAGTGGGTATCCTGTTCGTCCAGGGGGCGTTCGGGGAGGCTTTCCTGCCAGGCCCAGGGGCGGTTTTTGGCGTCGAAGACCACCTGGTCCAGCCGGAAGCCGGGTTCATCCAGAATTCTTCCCAGATATTTGGCGGCGATGCGGTTGGTGTTGACGATCTTGCCCTCTGTGTTCACCAGGAGGATCAGTTCGCTGGAGTTCTCCACCACCACCCGGTAGCGCTCGCTCCATTCGGAGAGGGAGCGCATCATCCGTTCCGGGGAGAAGAAGAAATCCAGGAATCCGGTGAGGAACTTCAGGGGTTTCCGCCTCTTTTTGGGATAGGAGGAATTGAGGCCGATAAAGAAGTGGCCCATGCCGGAGAGGAGTAGGACGGCGGTGAGGCGCATGACCCATCCCAGGGGGGCGGTGGGGGTATAGGCCCGGGAGCCGGCGATGATGCAGATATAGATGGCACCCAGGGCCTCCACCAGCACCACGTAGGTGACCATGGTGGCGAAGATGGCGGTCCCGAAGAAGTTCCGGCTGAGATTCAGGGTAGCCTGGTAGAGGATGGGAACCAGGAGGAAGAGAAAGAGGTGGGAGAAGAGGCCGTGGATGAGGGCGCCCCGGCTTCCCTGGGCATGGAAGAGGCTGCGCATGGCCTCCAGGAAATCCGCGTGGTCGGAGGGGAGGCCTGGCGGCTGGGGCAGGAAGAGGCACAGGCAGAGGAGCAGGAAGAGGAGGGAGGTGATGCCCAGTCCCATGTAGAAGCGCTGGGCCGCCCCGGTGCCTTCCAGCTCATAGACGATGATGAGCAGGAGGATGAAGGGAAGCCACAGCAGTCCGCTGTTCAGCCCCAGGGCTTCCCCGTGCTCCAGGGGCAGCAGGAGGCGCCCCGTCCCTGCCAGCAGGGCGAAGAGAAAGTAGAGTCCCGCCGCCAGATAGGTGGAGGTGGTGCCGATGACATTGCGGAAGCTGTACACCAGCACCAGCACCATGGCCAGGAGCAGAAGCTCCAGCTGACTTGTGAGAATCACCGGAAGCATGGACGGGGAATTTCCCGGAGGGGAGGGCAGGCGGGTTCCCTCCCCCGGGGACTAGACCTTGGTCACTTGGAAGGAGATGGTTTTGCCTCCCAGATCCACGGCGGTGAAGGTGTCGTCCTCCGCTGGGGACTCCTCCCAGGAGAGGGAGAGAGTCTCGCTGCCGATATACTCCTTCTGGGCCAGGGCGGCTTCCTTCAGCACGGGATCCTGGGTGGCATAGCGCACCTTCACGGAATCCGTCACATCCAGCCCCATGTCCTTCCGGAGGCCCTGCAGCTTGGAGATCATCTCCCGGGCCCATCCTTCCTGCTCCAGGGCAGGGGTGAGACGGGTATCCAGGGCGACGGTCACCTCGCCCTCATTGGCCACGGTCATGCCCGGCAGCTCCTCCCGGAGCAGCAGCACATCCTCCGCCGTGATGGACACCTTCTCCTCGCCGGCGGAAAGCCCCAGGGAGCCTTCCAGGCGCAGACGGCGCAGGGCGGCGGCATCCAGGGCGGAAATGGCTTTGCCCAGAAGGCCGGCCTGCTTGCCGAACTTGGGGCCCAGCCGCTTCATGTTGGGCTTGGCGGAGAGCCGCACCAGCTTCTCCTCGTCCTCCTCGATGCGAACGCTCTTCACGTTCAGCTCCTCGGCGATGACCTCGGACATCTGGGCAAGATCCTGGCGCACCTGGGCATCCAGGGAGACCAGCACCGCCTCCGCCAGGGGCTGGCGGACCTTCTGCTTGGCCTGGCTGCGCAGGAGGCGCCCCAGGGAAACCGCTCGCATGGTGTTGTCCATCTGCTGGTTGAGACGGTCGTTGCGGAATTGGCAGAGGGGTTCGGGGTAGTCGCAGAGATGGACGGAGAGGGGCATCTCCTCGGTGCGGAGATTCCGGTAGATGGTCTCCGTGATGAAGGGGATGAAGGGGGCGGCCATCTGGCAGAAGGTGAGGAGGACGTAGTGGAGGGTCTGGTAGGCCTGGGCCTTGTCCTGGGGATCCACGCTCTTCCAGAAGCGGCGGCGGCTGCGCCGGATATACCAGTTGGTGAGCTCCTCCAGGAATCCGGTGAAGCGGGTGGCACCTCTCTGGAGATCGTAGTGGTCCAGGGCGTCCCGGACATCGGCCACGGTGGTGGAGAGGCGGGAGAGGATCCACTGGTCCAGCACATTCCTGGGGGCCTGGGGCGGGGCGGCCTTGCCGTCCTGGGGGCGCCAGTTGTCGATCCTGGCGTAGGTGGCCAGGAAGCTGTAGGAGTTCCACAGGGGCAGCAGCACCATGCGCATCACTTCCCGCACGGCGGTCTCGGAGAAGCGCAGGTCCTCCGCCCGCACCACCGGGCTGGAGAGCAGGCACAGACGCAGGGCGTCCGCCCCGTATTTCTCAATGACCACCATGGGATCGGGATAGTTGTGGAGATGCTTGGACATCTTCCGCCCGTCCTCCGCCAGCACCAGGCCGTTGACCACCACATTCTGGAAGGGGGGCTTGTCAAAGAGGGCGGTGGAAAGCACCATGAGGGCGTAGAACCAGCCCCGGGTCTGGTCCAACCCCTCGGCAATGAAGTCCGCCGGCAGGTTCTTCTCCACAAATTCCTTGTTTTCAAAGGGATAGTGGCTTTGCGCATAGGGCATGGAGCCGGACTCGAACCAGCAGTCCAGCACTTCGGGGGTGCGCCGGTAGGTCTTGCCGTCCTGGTGGATCTCGATCTTGTCGATGAAATGCTTGTGGAGGTCGGTGACCTTCTGGCCGGAGAGGCGTTCCAGGGTGGCCACGGAGTCGATGCACAGGATGTCCTGGGGATCCTCCACATTGATCCACAGGGGGATGCAGGAACCCCAGAAGCGGTTCCGGGAGATGTTCCAGTCCTTGGCTTCCGCCAGCCAGTTGGCGAAGCGGTGGGATCCGATGGCGGCGGGCATCCAGCTGGTCTGGCTGTTGTTGCGCAGCAGCCGTTCGTGGAGATCCTCCACCCGCACATACCAGGCGTCAATGGCCTTGTAGATCAGGGGAGTGTCCGTGCGCTCGCAGTAGGGATAGCTGTGGACGATGGTGTCCTGCTTCACCAGCTTTCCCTTCTCCTTCAGCCACCGGATGACGCTCTTGTCCGCCTCCTTGCACTGCATTCCGGCGAAATCCGGGACGGCGCTGGTGAAGCGGCATTCCGCATCCAGGGGATCTTCCAGGGAGACCCCTTCCCGCTGGCAGATCCGGTAGTCGTCCTCGCCGTAGGCGGGGGCCATGTGGACCAGGCCCGTGCCGTCATCGTCGGTGACATAGTCGTCGGTGACGATCCGGAAGTCCCGGGGATGGCGGTCCTGGAAGTAGGGGAAGATGGGTTCGTAGCGGGTGCCCACCAGCTCCTCGCCCTTCAGCTCCTTCAGGATGGTGTAGTCCTCCGGCTTCTTGAAGAGGGAGGAGAGACGGGCCTTGGCCATGAGGTAGGCGTCCTGGGAATCGCCGTCCCGCACGATGACATAGTCCATTTTGGGGCCGGCGCAGACCATCAGGTTGCTGGGGAGGGTCCAGGGGGTGGTGGTCCAGATGAGGACATAGGGGGTGGTGCCCTCCAGTTCCGGCATGGGGCGGGGCCAGGAGAGGACCTTCATGCGGACCGTGACCGTGGGGTCCTGGACCATCTTGTAGTTGGCGCTGGCCTCGGAGTTGGAGAGGGGGGTGGTGAGCTTCCAGCTGTAGGGGACGATGCGGTGGGCCTTGTAGACCCGTCCCTGCTTCCAGAGCTGGGAGAAGACCCACCAGACGGTTTCCATGAAGGTAGGATCCATGGTCTTGTAGCCGTGGTCGAAGTCCACCCAGCGTCCCATGCGGTTCACGGTGGTCTTCCACTCCTTCACGTAGGTCTGGACCATGGAGCGGCACTGTTCGTTGAAGACATCCACGCCGGCCTGCTGGATGGCGGTGGCGCCGGCCAGCCCCAGGGCCTTCTGGGCCAGGGATTCGATGGGCAGTCCGTGGCAGTCCCACCCGAAGGTGCGGGGCACCCGGCGTCCTCTCATGGTCTGGTAGCGGGGCACCACGTCCTTGATGGTGCCGGCCAGGAGATGTCCGTAGTGGGGCAGGCCTGTGGCAAAGGGAGGTCCGTCGAAGAAGACGTAGGGCTGGGCATCCTTTCGGTTTTCCACGGATTTCTGGAAGACCTGGTTGTCCTCCCAGAATTTGAGGACATCCAGTTCCTGTTCCGCCAGGGGACGTCCGGTGTCGGTGCTGTCAAACATAGGATTTCAGGGATTGGGCTTAAGGTAGGGAAAGGGGGATGGGCGGTTGGGGTTAGGCCTGGGGCTCCTGGGGGGCGTCTTCCCAGGCTTCCAGCCGGGCATAGGGGATGCGGCCCACCAGAGGCGCCCCCTCGGCGTTGATCATCTTCACCTGCACGCACTCCGGAAGGGGCTCCAGAATCTCCGTGACGGTGACGCGCACCCCGTTGTAGGCCACGGCCCAGGGACCGGCAGGGGTGCCGTCCGCCTTGCGCTGGATGGAGGCAAAGTAGCTCTGGTCCCAGACCACGCCCTCCTGGGAGACGGCGGGAGCCTCCTCGCCACGCTCCCGGGCCTGCTCGGCTTCCTTCCGGGCACGCTCCTCCTCCTCGGCACGCTTCTGGGCCGCCGCCTTGGCAAACATCTCCTTCTGCTCCTTCTCTCCCTTGATCTCCAGGCTATACAGCAGCTTGGCGGGGCCGACAAAGAAGGTGAAGAAGCCCAGGACGAAGAAGGGAAGCCCCTTGTGGCGCCGCATCTGGGCGATGGAGGCGGCCCAGGCGCCGGAGGCCAGCATCAGGCTCAGCACCACCAGAACAATGACCAGCAGCAGAATGTTGGCCTGGGGCAGCTGCAAGTCCTCCACCAGCATCCCGTGGACATGGGTGGAGAGCCATTCCCAGGTGGCTTTGGCGGCATCCCGGATCTTCTCCCACAGGGCGATGAGCCAGGTGTCTCCGGTGAGGGGATTGTCCTTGGGGGCTTCCTCCTGGGCCTTCTGGGCCGTCTGGGCCAGCAGCAGGGTGGGGAGTGCCAGGAGCGTGAAGAGGGAATTCCGGAGGGAGAGATGGGACATGGGAGATGAAGGAGGGCTCAGAGGGTGGTCATGACGCCGCCTCTCCCCTCGATGCTGGCGTAGAGGACATAGAGGAGGAGGAGGAGGGTGAAGGTGGTGTCCAGGGAGAAGGGGATGCCGGCCAGATTCCAGAGCAGGGTCCCCAGGAGAGGGGGGATGGTCATGTTCAGGCCCCGCAGCAGGAAATGAGGCAGAAGCCTGAGGCGTTTGCCGGGCAGAAGGAAGAACCAGACCACGGCCAGGGCCATGCTGGTGGTGAGGGAAAGCCGTAGCAAGTCCGTGAGATGTAGGAACATGAGGCATCCGGAAAGCACCAGGAAAGCAAAACGGCAGAAGTCATCCTGGGAGTCGGGGTGCAGTCCGGGAAAGGCGGAATGGGCGAGCTGAGGGGCGGAAAGGGCCAGGAGCTTCGTCTCCTCCCCTCCCTCCGGGGCGGCAAGCCAAAGGCCTACCCCCTCGGGACAGAATACAATTCCCTTCTCCCGGGCGGCGCCGGACGGGGGCGTGAACGTCTGCCAGCTGGGGGCCAGGGAGACGGTGCCGTGGGGCAGAGCCAGATGACTGGGGCCGGGCAGGGGATTCTCCTTCTCCCAGCGCAGCTTGTCCTGCACCAGGCGGAAGCCTCCGGTCTCCCGGAGGATGAAGGACGATCCCTTCCGGATGTCAGCCCCGTATTCCGGCGCCTGGTTCAGGCTCACCAGAATCCCTCCAGACAGGGACAGCAGCACCAGTACCAGAAGGGTCCCCGGCCAGAAGTTCCGCAGCCGGAGCAACCCGCATCCCAGCATGGGATGGCTGAAGAGCAACCGAAGAATCTGGGTGTAGCGAAGGGACTGCGCCCGAAATACCCATTGCGTCACGGGAGGCGTGGCGGGACGGGGACTCATGGCCGGCCCCCCTCTCCCTGAAGACGCCGAATCGCCGCCTCCTGCTTGGAAAGCTTCTTCATCTGGGGCTCGGCTTTCTTCTGCTCCTCCGGGGAAAGATGGTCGTAGAAAAGCTTCCCGTCCAGATGGTCGATCTCGTGCTGGAGACAACGGGCCAGCAGCCCGCCGCATTCGGCGGTGATCTCCTGCCCGTCCATCATCCGGGCATGAAGGGTGACCGTGAGGGGACGGGTGACACGACCCGATACCCCCGGCAGACTCAGGCATCCCTCCTCCGCCGTGGCGGTCTCCCCACTGGCATCCACAATCTCCGGATTGATCAGAACCAGGGGCATCTGACTCTCTAATATCAGTTCCCCCGGCAAGGCGCCGGGACGGCTCCGGCGCTTCTCATCCACCGTCATCAGGGCAATCATCCGGATGTCCACCCCGATCTGAGGGGCCGCCAAACCCACGCCAGGCACTTCACTCTCCAGCAGGGACCGCAACAGCTCCTTGGCAAAATCCCGGATCTCCGGCGTGATCTCCCCTACGGGGGCCGAGGGCGTGCGGAGGGCCGGATGCCCATTGACCACAATCCGCATGGGAGAACCCTTCTTAAATGACTTCAAAAATGAAAACATGGCCAGAAAAAAGGCGAACGGGGAAGGAAAACGCCTCTGCCTCCACAACCATAGACTACAGGAATAGGGCGCTTCCCTTCACGAAAAGAAGCGCCATAATTTATTGCGTCCCCTGAAAACTGTACCAGCCTGCCCCTAGGGAGGATTCGGGGCCGCCGCCCTCCCCCCGGGGCGGGGACGGGGAGGTCAGCGGGACTGGCGGATGAAGCGGATGGTGTTCTGCCAGTCTTCGTTGGTGACATCGTGGATGCCGTAGCGCTCGTAGTATCCCTGGCAGGGGGACATGAGGAGTTCTCCCAGGGCGGGATATTCGGCGGAGGGCAGTCCGGGTTTGCCCAGGAAACGATAGGCCTTCTGGGCTTCGCGGACGGCGAGGAACTGTCCCATGGGATCAGCCCATTGGTCTTCCTTTGCGCTGGTGACCAGGACGGGTCTGGGGGCGGCCATCGCCAGGAGCGTATGCTGGTCGAAGGGGAGGGTTTCCGGGTGTTCCGCATAGGGGCGGCAGTTTCCGGTGGTCCACCAGGAGAGGACATGATCTATGCATTCCAGGGCCTCTCCGTAGTTGCGTCGGCTCAAGGCCGCTCCTCCGCAGCCGGAGCAGTTGCTGATGGCGCCGGCCCATTGGTCATCGTGGGCGATGGTCCACAGGGCGGTTTTTCCCAGGCGGGAGTGTCCATGGGCCCAGAGTTGGGCGGGATCGATTTCCGGGAGAGCGGCGGCCGCTTCCCGGAGGCGGGAGTATCCGTAGGCCCAGGCGCTGATGGCGGTGAACTCCCGGTTTTTTGGGGTGAGTTCCTGGGGGGCATGGAAGAGCTGGTAGACGCTTTGGGGGCGTCCCAGGACATGGTCGGGATAGAAGTCGTAGTAGGCGCAGGTGACGACGGCGAATCCGGCGTCGCAGAGCAGCCGGAAATCCCACCGGTTTGCCTGGGCGCCCCGGGGGTTGGCGGCCAGCTGGGGCCAGGAAGAGACGGGCACATCCGGATCCCGGGTGCAGGCGTGGTTTCCCATGAAGTTCATGGCCACAATGGCCGGGACGGGATAGGAGCGCCGGGGAATGTGGCAGAGGAGGGTGGCCTGATGGGTTTTCCCTTGATTTTCCAGAGTCAGCCGCAGGATCCGCAGGATGGCGGTGCCCTGGAAAACCTCCTTCTCCTGCAGCACTTCCACCTGCTGGCTCTGGGGAAGGGGAGGGAGTGCGCCGTAGAGGATCCTCTCCAGATTCGCCAGGTGCTTTTGGCGGAGGGCAGGCCATTGGGAGGGCTCCGTGATGGCGATGCCCGTCTCCGGATCCTTCAGCAGATCCGGCAAGGGGAGATTTCCCGCAAGGCTCTCCTCGTAGTTGGTGTGGGAGAAGATGTAGTCGAGGTCCTGGGAGAGGGCTGCTTGGTAGCGTTCCAGATTTCCGTCTTCGGGAATTTCCTCGTAGTGTTGCTTCTTGGGCCAGGGCAGAAAGGGGGTGGAGAAGGGCGTCATTGGGGAAGTGTCCATGGAAGTTGGGGGGATTGGGTGGTTTGGAGGGGGGAGCGTCTGAGGGGAAGGGCCTGGGGATTTTGGAGTCTCCAGGTCAAGCGGGTGTTGCGGTTTACCGGCTTGTCATTGTCCACGGCGCGGCGGACCGCGTGAAGATCCCCGGAGAGAACAAAGAGTTTCTTGGCCCGGGTGACGGCGGTGTAGAGGAGATTTCGCTGGAGCATGATGGAGTGTTGCCGCAGCAGGGGCACCACCACGGCGGGGAACTCGCAACCCTGGGCCTTGTGGATGGTGATGGCGTAGGCGTGAAGCAGCTGGAGGCAGTCGGCGGCGGTGTATTCCACCGTTTCCCGGTCGAAGGCCACCCGGAAGGTGCGCTTTTGCCGATCCAGGGAGACGATGCGTCCCATGTCCCCGTTGAAGACCTGCTTGTCGTAGTTGTTCTTGGTTTGCATCACCCGGTCGCCCAGGCGGAAAATCCGGGGGGACTCCTCGCCGGAAAGGGTCAGCTCCGGCTTCTCCGGGGAGGGCGGATTCAGTTTCTCCTGAAGCACCCGGTTCAGGACAATGGTGCCGCACTCCCCCTTGCGCATGGGGGTGAGCACCTGGATGTCCTCCATGGGATTCCAGCCGAAGAAGGAGGGAATGCTCTGGGAACAAAGCTGGGTCACAAAGTGCTGGCACGCCTCCGGGACCTCCTGGGGATAGAAGTAGAATTCCCCCGTTGTGCCCCGGGGAGGATTGGTGAGATCCGGAAGGACGCCCCGGTTGATGGCGTGGGCATTGGTCACAATCCGGCTCCCCTCCGCCTGACGGTAGATCTGGGTGAGGGCCACCACCGGAATGCGGCCGCTTTCCAGCAAGTTGTGGAGCACCGCGCCGGGGCCCACGGAGGGAAGCTGGTCCTTGTCGCCCACCAGCACCAGGCGGGCCCGGTCGGGCACGGCGGCCAGCAGGGCCGTTGCCAGGGGCAGATCCAGCATGGAGACCTCGTCCACCACAATGAGGTCGCATTCCAGAGGGGTGTCCCGGTTCATGGAGAATTTCCGGGTTTTGGGGTCGAATCTCAGGAGGCGGTGGATGGTGGCGGCGTCGGAAACCCCGGTGGCCTCGGCCAGGCGCTTGGAGGCCCGCCCGGTGGGGGCGGCCAGCTTCACCTGCCAATGGTTTTCCTGGGCCAGCTGCACAATCCGGCGCACCACGGTGGTCTTTCCCACGCCGGGCCCTCCGGTGATCACGGAGACCGGGGAGACCAGGGCGGTCTTCACCGCTTGGTTCTGGCCCTCGTTGAGGATGATTCCCCCGGGCGGCGGAGGCGGCGTGGCCAGCTGTTCCCATTCGGGGAAGCGCTGCTGGAGATGGTGGTGGAGCATCTGGGCCAGGTTGCGCTCCTGCCCCTCCAGATCCCGGGGATAGCAGAGAAGTTCTTCTTCTCCGGGAAACTGCAGCGCCAGGAAGAGGGCGCGGGCCAGGGCCTCCTCGAACCCCGCCTCCATGGCCTCCGGGGACAGTGCCCCCAGGTGTTCCTGGGCGTCCTTGAGAAGCCGGGTTTTGGGCAGGAAGACATGGCCAAAGAGGGTGCTTTGGCGCAGGGTGTAGGCCAGGCCGGAGGAGACCCGGGTGGCGGATTCGGGGGTGACGCCCAGGCTTTGGGCGATGCGGTCGCAGGTCTGGAAGCCGATGCCCTCCACATCCTGGGCCAGACGATAGGGATTCTGGCGCACGATCTGGGAGGCGCTGACGGGGTCGTAGTGCTGGATGATGCGCTGGGCCAGGGCGGGGGAAATGCCATGTCCCAGCAGGAAGACTTCTTCGCTCCGGGAAGCGGAAATCTCCTTCCAGGCTTTCTGGATGGCGGCCAGTTTCTTCTTGCCGATGCCGGGCACCTCCAGAAGACGCCTGGGGGAGTGGTCCAGAATCTCCAGGGACTCCTCCCCGAAGCACTTCACAATGGCCTTGGCCGTGACTTCATTGACCCCGGGAAGGCATCCGCTGGCGAGATAACGCTGGATGCCCAGGGCCGTGGCCGGCAGGAGAAACTGGGTGGCGGTGGCCTGAAACTGACGCCCGAACCGGGGATGGTCCTGCCAGCTCCCCTCCGCCCGGAGCTCCACCCCCGGCATGGCTCCCGAGAGACTCCCCGCCACAGTGGCCTCCCCACGGCCGTCCGCCCGCTGCAGCACCACCACCCCATACCCGTTCTCCGGGTTGGCGAACACCACCCGCAGCACCTGGCCAATGAGGCAGGTCTCCTCCGGCAGAGGACCGCCGGACCGCGCCGCGGGAGGACGGGGGGCGTGCCCCGAAGGAAAGGGGGAAGATTCTCTGGGCATCGGGAAAAGGGGAGGGGAGACGGAAGAAAGAGGAAAAGTTTCCCCCACAGGGGGAAGGCAGGGCGGGATTCCAGGCTCCCTGTCCCTGTCCGCAGGCTTTCCGGGTATTATAGTTTGCAACGTCCGCTTTGTTCCCCAAGCCGGACCCCTTGATTCCCTTGTTTTCCCCCTGTTCCGTGATCCCCAGGGGAACTTTGCGCCAGCCCCCCGGAAGGTTTTCCCCGGCCAGCCTCAGTCCCCCCTGTGCCTCCGGAGACAGGCACCTGCCTCCCTTAGGAAGAAACGACCATGTTGCCCCAGAACATTGATGTCGATTTGAACGCCCTGCCGAAAATGGACTTCTCCATCCAGAGACTTGGGGTCCCCACCCTGGTCTCTCCCCTGAAGGAAGCCATCTTCGTGGAGGATACGGAACGCATCTGCTACTGCGCCGATGCCGCACGAAACCAGCTCTTCCTCAAGGAGCACAAGATGATGCCCTCCTTCCTGGCGGCCGGCCCCAGAAGGCAGATCTTCCATGATCCCGCCTGGACACGGGTGGGCATCGTCACTTGCGGCGGACTCTGCCCCGGACTCAACGACGTCATCAAGGGACTGGTCAATACTCTCTGGTATGTCTACGGGGTGGACAATATCTTCGGCATCAAATACGGATACCAGGGCCTGAATCCCGCCTATAAGCTCAGCCCCATGGTCCTGAATCCCGATGTGGTGGACGATATCCACTCCGAGGGCGGCTCCATCCTGGGCTCCTCCCGGGGCATGCAGCCCACCGAGGAAATCGTCAAAACCCTGGACCGCCTCAATATCAACATCCTCTTCACCATCGGAGGAGACGGCACCCAGCGGGGCGCCCACGCCATCGCCCAGGAATGTCAGCGCCGCCGGGTGGAATGCAGCGTGGTGGGCATCCCCAAGACCATCGACAACGACCTGAATTTCATGGACAAGACCTTTGGCTTCGAGACCGCCGTCCAGGCGGCGGCCAATATCTTGAGCTGCGCCCACAACGAGGCCAACGGCGCCTACAATGGCCTGGGACTGGTCCGCCTGATGGGACGGGATTCCGGATTCATCGCCGCCTACGCCTCCCTGGCCAACTCCGTCTCCAACTTCTGCCTGATTCCCGAAGTGCCCATCCGACTGGAGGGGCCCGGTGGACTGCTGGAGGCCATGGAGGCCCGCATGGCCCGGAAACACCACGCCGTGATGGTGGTGGCCGAGGGGGCGGGACAGGATCTGCTCTCCGGACAGCGCCAGACCGACCAGTCCGGCAATGTGCTCCACAGCGACATCGGCGTCTATCTCAAAAAACGGATCAAGGAGCATTTCGCCGCCAAGAAGATCGACATCGCCATCAAGTACTTCGATCCCAGCTACGAAATCCGCAGCCTCCCCGCCAACTCCTACGACTCCATCTTCTGCCTCCACCTGGCCCAGCACGCCGTGCATGCTGCCATGGCCGGCATGACCGACATGGTGGTGGGAAACTGGCAGGGATATTTCATCTACGTCCCCATCGCCATGGCCACCAGCTCCCGCCGGAAAATCGACCCCTTCGGCATGCTCTGGCAGAGCGTCCTGCTCACCACCCGCCAGGCCAAGCTGATGGACGGCCAGTGCGGACCGGACTCCAAGGCCACCGGCATCTAAACCCCTCCCGCCCAGGGGCCATTTTCTCCCCCTCCCTCCCCCTAAGCCCTCCCATCCCAAGGAAAAAGACACAGTATGCCTGCCGAACTGAAAAAGTCCTGCCTCCACGACCTGCTGAAATATGCGGTGGAAGAGCGGGCCAGCGACTTGCACATCCGGGAAAACAAGAATGTGCAGTTGCGCATCGACTCCAATCTGGTGCAGATTGACTACGAGACCACCACGGAGATCTTCGACCAGATCTGCCAGGACATCGTCCCGGCGGGGAAATACGAGGAATTTCTGGCGAAGGGGGATTTGGACTTTGCGTGGCAGGAGCCGGATGCGGGGCGTTTCCGTGTGAATCTGCACCTGCAGCGGGGCAACCGGGGCATCACCATGCGGTGGGTGAAGAGCAAGCCCCCCACCGTGAAGGAAGCCGGTCTTCCCGAAGTGATGAAGACCATCGCCTCCAACAGCAACGGCATCATCTTCATCACGGGTACCACCGGAAGCGGTAAGTCCACCACCATGGCCGCCATGCTGGACTTCATCAACAACAATTTCCGGAAGCACATCATCACCATCGAAGACCCCATCGAATACACCTTCGAGGACAAGCTCTCCTTCTTCGAACAGCGGGAGGTGGGACTGGATGCGGAATCCTTCGACTCCGCCCTGGTCCACGCCCTGCGACAGGATCCCGATATCATCGTGGTGGGAGAGATGCGTAACCGCACCACCTTCGAGACCGCCCTGGCCGCCGCCGAAACGGGCCACATGGTCATCACCACCCTCCACACCAAGGACGCACCCCAGTCCATCAACCGTATCCTGGACATGTTCTCCATCGAGGAGCGGGACTCCATCCGCAAGTCCCTCTCCGATGTGGTCCGGGCCATCGTCTGCCAGCGCCTGGCCAAGAAGGCCTCCGGCAAGGGTGTGGTGCCCATCACGGAAATCATGATCAATGCCCCCATCGTGAAGAAACTGATCTTCGATGGCCGCATCGACCGTCTGCCCCAGGCCATCGAAGCCAACGAAGAAATGGGCATGATGACCTTCAACCAGTGCCTGCTGAAGCACTACAACGCCGGCGACATCTCCGAGGAAAAGGCCCTGGAGCTCTCCGACAATCCTCAGGCGCTCCGCATGAACTTCAAGGGAATCTTCCTCTCCGATTCCGGCGGTATCATCCAGTAACCCCGGGAGCCGGAAAAGGCTTCTTCCCCGCCTGCCACCCTGCGGCGCCCCATGCCCCATTCCTCCCCCCAGCTCTCCCGGCGTCGCCGCCTTCTGCTCCAGGCTGTCCTGGACAGTCAGGGCGGTGCGGTGCGCCGGCGCCGTCGTTCCCGGGGCGCCATTCCCGCCCTGGTGGGGTGGCTTGTGGCCGTGGGGGTCTTTCTTTCCCTTCTGGGGTTGTGCCAGGAGTATTTCCTCTAGGCGGCTCCGGGATGTGCGGGGAGCCGGGAGGACATTCACATGGGTAGCAAGGATAGAAGTCGTCCCGGGCGGGGGGTTGCGGTCCTGGGGGCCACCGGTTCCATCGGGCGTCAGACGCTGGAGGTATTGGCGCAGAGCGCCCCTGGGGAGTATTCCCTGGAAGTGGTGACCTGCGCCCATCAGGGAGAAGCGCTGGCGGAGATCCGGCGGCGCCACGGGGCCAGGGAAAGCTATTGTCCCGGCCAGCCGCAATTCTCTACCCTGCGGGATCCGGAGGAAGTCTGCGCCCTCCTGCAGTCTCCCCGGGTGGATGTGGTGGTCTGCGCCATCCAGGGCTCCTCGGCTCTTGCCTACGTGATGGCGGCCCTCCAGGCGGGAAAGCGGGTCTGCCTGGCCACCAAGGAAGTCCTGGTCTCCGCCGGGGAATGGGTGATGTCCACCGCCCGAAACTGCGGGGGAGAGTTATTGCCCGTGGACAGCGAACACTGCGCCATCTTCCAATGCCTGAAGGGGGGAAATCATGGGGAGGTCCGCAATCTCTGGCTTACCTGCAGCGGCGGCCCCTTCCACGCCCACCCGGAAATCCCCCTCCATCAGGTGACGCCTCAGCAGGCCCTCCAGCACCCTACTTGGAATATGGGCCGGAAAATCACCCTGGATTGCGCCACCTTGATGAACAAGGCCCTGGAGATGATGGAAGCCCATTGGCTCTTCGGCCTCCCCGGAAACCAGATCCAGGTGGTGATTCATCCCCAGTCCCTGGTACATTCCATGGTGGAATTCGTGGACGGCGCGGTGCTGGCTCAGATGGGGACGGCGGATATGCGCCTGCCCATCCAGTATTGTCTGACCTATCCGGAACGCAGACCTTCCCCCTGCGCTCCCCTGGATTTCCTGCGCCCCGGCGGATGCCGGATGGATTTTCTGCCTCCGGACGAGGCGCGTTTCCCCGCTTTGTCCCTGGCCCGGCGGGTCATGGAGAGGGGAGGGGGCGCCGGCTCGGTCTTCCATGCGGCCAATGAGGCGGCCCTCCAGCGCTTCCTCCAGGGCACCCTGGCCTTTGACGATATTCCCCTGGCCGTGGCCTACGCCCTGGATACTGTCCCCAGCGCCGAAGCCCCCCGCTCCCTGGAGGCGGTCCAAACCCTGGAGACCGCCGCCGCCCAGGCCGTCCTTCACGAGTTCTCCCCCTCCTCCCTGCCATGAAATCCAAGGTCTCCCTGGTCGCCATCGATCACTATGAGGATTTCCCCGCCCTGATGGCGGCCCTGGAACAGGCGCTGGCCCCCTTCGGGGGAATGGGAGGCCTGGTGCATCCCGGAAACCGGGTGCTGCTGAAGGCCAATCTCCTGGCCCCTGCCCGGCCGGAGGAGGCCGTGACCACCCATCCCCAGATCCTCCGGGCCGTCATCCGTCTGGTCAAAACCGCCGGCGCCGCCGAAATCCTGGTGGGAGACGGCCCCGGGGTGGGCCGGACCGAGGAAAATATGCGGGTCTGCGGACTGTGGGAGGTCTGTGAACAGGAGGGTGCCACCCCCGCTCCCTTCCGGGAGACCTCCGTCTTCCATACCCCGGAGAACACCATCGGAAAAAGCCTGGAACTGACCTCCTGGCTGAATCAGGTGGATGTGGTGATCTCCCTGCCCAAGCTGAAGACCCATGTCCAGATGGGCTATACCGGCGCCCTGAAAAACCAATACGGACTCATCCCCGGCGGACAGAAGGGAGAATACCATTTCCGGCTCCAGAACCGGGACCGGCTGGCGGACCTGATGATCGACATCAACCGCACCGCCCGGGTCAAGCTGGCGGTGCTGGACGCCATCGTGGCTATGGAAGGCCCCGGCCCCCATGGCGGAACGCCCCGGAAGGTGGGCGCCCTGGTGGTGGGAACCGATCTGGCCGCCGTGGATGTGGTGGGCTGCGAACTGATCGGCATCCCGCCAGTAGAATATCCCCTCCTCCAGGCCGCCCGACGCAGCCATTTCGGCGCCACCTCCCTCTCTCAGGTGGAAATCCTGGGGGATTCCCTGGAACGCCTGAAGGTCTGGGACTTCAAGCTGGTGAAGACCCCCGTCAATGTCCTCCGGATTCTGCCCCTCCCCGGATTCCTGCTGAAATGGCTCCGGGGACAGGTGGCCCCCACCCCCTTCATCCAGAAGGACAAATGCATCCAGTGCGGGAAATGTCACCGGGGATGCCCCGCCAAACCCGCCGCCATCCATCCCCAATACCCGGAAAAGGGCGGAGTGAAAAAAGACCTCTGCATCCGGTGCTACTGCTGCCATGAATTCTGTCCCGTTAACGCCATCGCCCTGAAACGCCCCTGGCTGGACCGATGCCTCCACTGGACCTCCCTGGCAGAAGCCGGCGCACGACTCCTGGGACACCTGGTGACCCTCTTCCACCCTCCCCGGAAAAAACACAAGGAATAACACCAAAAAACAGGGACAAGGGGACAGTCTTCCCCCGGGGGGTCTCAGCCGGGATGCTCCCGGCCGGGAACCCCCGGGGGGGGTGCGGGCCCATGGGGCAACGGTTCGGGGAAAGCGGAGGGGGTGGGCAGGTCTCACGCGGGGGTGGGAGGAGTGGTCTGTTTTTTCTTGAAAATCCGGATTTTTCCTGGGGGTAGGGGGAGGGGCGGCGTTTATATTCTGTCCGTTTGCGTGAACGCCGTCCTTTGGGGGCGGGATGGAATGGTCAGGCCTGGCGGCGCAGGGCAGAGGGGGGAACGGATGACGTTGTCGGAAGGTCACCCCTTTGCGGGGGCGGAATCCGCCGGGGCCTGTCCGGGGTTCTGGTCCGTTTTTTCGGGGGGCGTTGGTTCGGGCAGACGGGGTTGGGGCGCTGGCTTTGCCGGTGCTGTTTCGTTGATTGTGTAGAATTTGTCCTGGCCTAGGTATGGGGGAAGCCTTGGTGGCTGTTCCTTCTCCCGTTTGGGCCTTTCTTTCGGGGAAGGCGGGGCGTGTCCGGGGCGGATTCGGGGGTCGTGTTGCGGATTCGGGAGATTGTTGGACATGGGGCGTGGAATGCGTGTTCTTTGGGGCATTGTGCTTGTGATTTTGTGTATCTCCTTGGTGGGGAACGTGTTATGGATAATGGAGAGGCGACGTGGGGGAGAGGCTGTCGGTAGTGGCGTTTCTGCTGCGGAGGCACCGGTTTCCCCGGGGGTGTCGGAGGAGGAGGCTTCCCAGGCCACCATGGAGGCTCTACTTTTTGCGGATGCGAAGGAGATCCAGGAAGCGAAGGAGCCCTTTTTGGTCCGGAGTGCGGAAGTGGAGGAGGATGGCAGTGCGATCACCCTGGTGCTGTCCCGTTCGGTTCCCGGATTTTTGCCGGAGAATCTGGCGATCCAGCCGGCCTTGGAGAATCCTCCCCGGGTGATGGATTTCGGGGATGGGTGGCTCTATGTGACGGGGCAGTTCCAGCCCAGCACCCTCTATACCCTTCAGTTGAAGCATGGGGGGGAGGAGGCGGTCACCGTGGTGGAGACGCCCCGTCGTCTGGTGCGCACCAAGTTTCGCACCAACGGGAGTCAGTTTCCTCTTTCTTCCCCCTTCTGGAATCTTCCCCTTTCCCTTGAGAATCTCAAGGGCGACCTTCTGGTGAAGGTGCACGCCCCCTATCCCAACCAGCTGCTGGCCTTCCTGGAGAATCCCCGGGATGTCTCCCTTTCCCGGTGCATGGCCACCTGCCAAATTCCCGTGGAGTCCCGGGAGAATGTTCCTCAGAGTCTTTCTCTGGAGCTGGAGAAGGCGGGCATTTCCCGCATGCCTGGAGTCTACTATGTCACCATCCAGGATTCCCAGGGTCCGGAATACCGGAAGAGCGGTCAGATGGTGCTGGTCTCCGACCTGGGGTTGACGGTGACCGCCTATGGTTCGGAGATGGCGGTGGGGGTGCGTTCCCTGGTGGACGGGCGTCCCGTTCCCCAGGCCCAGGTGCAGCTGTGGAGCGCCAAGAAGCAATGCCTGGAGGAGGGGATTACCGACGATCAGGGCATTGCCCGGATCTCCCTGCCGCCCATGGCGGATAAAACCGATGCTCCCCGGTGTGTGCTGGTCCGCGCCAACGGGGATCTGGCCTACTGCGACATCTTCCAGGCTCCCGGAAAGCCGGAGGATCTGGGGTGCTTCCTCTTCGGCGACCGGGGAATCTGCCGTCCCGGGGAAAGCATCCGCTTCCATGCCCTAATGCGGCGCCAGGATGGACAGAGCGCGGCGGGCATGCCGGTGGTGTTCACCCTGCTGGACCATCGGGGAAAGTCCCTGGAAAGCCAGCCGGCTACGGTGGACGAGGGCGGATTCTGCCAGGCGGAGTTTTCCCTTCCCTCCCAGGCAGCACTGGGGCAGTATGGGGTGAAGCTTCATTGTCCGGGGGAGGAAGGGGCAATTCTGGCCCGGGAGAACTTCCTGGTCAGCGAGGCCCTTCCCCAGCAGCTCCGCCTCACCCTGGAAGGGCAGGGCGTGCGGAACAATTCTGCCCTGGCCCTGCGGGGCCGGGCCGCCTACTACTACGGCTCCCCCCTGGCGGGACGGGAATGCACGGTGGTTCTCCGGGGAGGCGACGGACAGTTCCGCCCCAAAGGATTCGAGGAATTCACCTTCGGCTTCCCCGGCGGGGAGCATACCAAGCTGCAGCTCCAGGCATCTGCCCGGCTGGATGACCAGGGAAACTACGGGCTTGAGCTGCCCCTGTCGAACACGGGAGATTTTGTGGGGAATCCGGTGGAGTTCCAGGTGGAGGCCACCTGCCTTCCCGGGGGCGGCATGCGCCCCGTCTCCACCGGCACGACGATCCGCTGCCACTATGCCGACTTCTATCTGGGGGGCTGGAAGGGAGAACATCCCACGGGACGCTGCGCTCTGCGTCTGGCGGCCTGCTCCCCGGAGGGCCGGGAACTCCCGCTTCCCTCGAATCTGACCTATATCCTCTTCCGGCAGGATTGGCACTATGTGCTGCATACCCAGCGGGATGGCAGCCTCTCCCGGGAATGGGAGAAGCGGGAGGCGGAAGTCCAGCGGGGCGCGGTGGCGCAGGAGGAGGGCTGGTTTCTGCTGCCGGAGAGCGTCACTCCAGGGGAATACCGTCTGGAGATCCGGGATGAACAGGGGAGGGGACGCCTCCAGATGGAATTCTGGCATGGCGCCGGAGGCGGGCGCCGCCTGCGGGATCCCCGCTCCCTGGTCTTCACCCTGGACAAGGAGAGATACCTCCCCGGGGAGACGGCCACCTTTTCCTTCTCGGTGCCCAGCCCGGGAGAGGGCATGGTGACGGCAGGCGGCCAGGGGCTTTCGGAGGCTTTCGCCTTCCCCGTGAACCAGGGAGAGAACCAGGTGAAGATCCTGATTCCCCCGGAGACCCGGCAAGGCACCTGGTATGCCCATGTGACGGTGGCCGTCCGGGAATCTCCGGAGGCGGATCCCCTGCTGCTGGCGGGATTGGCGGAAGTGCCTGTCAACCAGGATGCCCATCGGCTGAAGGTGCAATGGGAGGCGCCGGAGGAGGCGTTGCCTGGGGCGCAGGTCACGCTGGGCGTCCGGCTCCAGGAAGCCCAGGGGAATCCCGCCTCCGGGGAGGCGGTCCTCTGGGGGGTGGAGGAAGGGGCTCTGGCCCTGACCGGCTTCGCCACCCCCGATCCCTTTGCCTTTTTCCATGGCCCCCAGCGGCGGGAGCCCGGATTCTTCCATAGCTACGGGATGCTCTATCCCATTCTGAACGCCGGCACTGAGCATATCGGCGGCGGCGCCGCCCTGGGGGCAAAGTTCCTCTCCTCCCTGGAGGAGGCGGCCCGGAAGGTGGCCCTGGTGTATCTGGGGACTGTCCGGGTGCCGGAGTCCGGCGAGATCAGCCTCCCGGTGACCCTGCCGGATCACGTGGGCAGCCTGCGCCTGATGGCGGTGGCGGCCGGCCCGGCGGGCGTGGGCCGGGGCGAGGCGGAGATGGTTCTGCGGCGGGAGATGACCCTCCAGCTTCACGGCCCCCGTGTGGCCGCCCCGGGAGACCGTCTCCGGGTGGGATTCCAGATGGAAAATCACCGGCTGCCGGCCGGCACGGCCCAATGGACGGTGGACGTGGAGGGGGGAACCCTGGCGGGTCCCGGAAGTGGCCAGGTGCGGCTGGAGCCGGGGAAGTCGGCCCAGGCAGGCGTCGAGGTGACGGCAGGGGAGGGGGAACGTCTCCGGCTTCGGGTGACCCTTTCCCTGGGAGAGCAGAGCACGGTGGCGGAGTACGCCCTGACCCTGCGGCCGGCCGTCCCCGGACGGGATGTGGTGGAGAGTGTGTCCCTGGCCCCAGGGGAGAGCCGGGAATTCACGGTGGAGCGCTGGGGCTCCCTGGAGGCCGGAACCGCCGCGTTGGCCATCACCGGCAGTCTGAAGTGGCTGGGGGAATATCCCTACGGCTGCCTGGAGCAGATGGTTTCCACGGCCTTCCCCCTGCTGGGAGTGGAGAAATTGGCGGAGCAGGGGCTGGTGCCTCCCCTCTATGCCCAGGCCGCCCGGCAGAAAATCCAGAGTGTGCTTCTGGATCTAGGGACGAAGCGCTGCCGGGACGGATGGCTTTCCATGTGGTCCGGCGGGAAATTGGTCTGGGAGGAGGGTTCCCTCTATGCCTACCTCTTCCTGCTGGAGGCCGAGAAACGGGGCTATGCTCTGCCGAGGGAGTGGCGGCGCCAGATGGTGGAGAACCTGAAGCGGACGCTGAATCAGACGGGGGATGCTCCCGGAAAGCGGGCCATGGCTACCCTGGTGCTGGCCTGGGCAGAACCCCGCAGCGTGGAGGCCTACGGAAATCTCCTTCCCGACCAGGCCTGCGATGCCTTTGGAAAACTCCTGAAGGCGGTGGCGTTGATGAAGGGAGGCCAGGCGGCCCAGGGAAAAATCCTGCTGGACCAGGCCTTGGCGGAGACGGGGAACTGGATGCGCCCCGACGAGGACAGCGCGCCGGGCCTGGATTCCCACATCCGGCGTATGGGCATGGGCCTGTGGCTTCTGTGCCAGGTGCTGCCGGAAGATCCCCGGATCCCCGCCCTGACGGAAATGCTCCTGACGGCCCGGAATGAGGAGGGACACTGGGGCTCCACCCAGGAAAATGCCTGGGCGGCCCTGGGACTCTCCGCCGCTCTCCGGGAACAGCCCCGGGGAAATTTTGCCGTGGCGTGGAAGGAAACCTCGGCGGCCACGACGGAGACCAGCCGGCAGCCTCTCCATCTCTCCCAGCCAGGGCGCTATCTCCTGCACAACACCGGGGAGATTCCCGTGCGGGTGGCCCTGCGGTCCCGCCAGACGATCTCCGGGGAGGTGTCTCCGGTGTCCCAGGGGCTTGCCGTCCATCGGGAATACCGGGACGAGAAGGGGGAGACAGTGACCGCCTTCCGTCCTGGCCAGCGCATCCAGGTCTGTCTTCAGGTGCGGGTGTTGAATCCGGAGGTGGGGAACTATGTGCTTTGCGACCTGCTTCCTGGCGCTCTGCAGATTGAGGACGAGCAGCTCCTGACCAGCAGCCGGCTCCAGGAGCCCATGCCGGGAGATGGGGCAGGGGCGAAATTCCACCGGATGGAGAAGCGCTTCGACCGCTTCCTGGGCTTTGGGGACAGTGCCGAAGGCGACCTGGAGGCCCGCTACTGGGTCCGGGTGGTCTCTCCGGGCATCTATGCCGTGCCTCCCGTGACGGTGGAATCCATGTATCGTCCCAGCCTGCGGGCTCTGGAGCCCCCCGCTGCCGCACGCATGGTGGTGGACGGGGAACCCTGATACTTGTCCGCCGCGTCTGCCCAACCTGCCGCGCCGGGAAGGCCCTGGTGTTTCCTCCGGTGGATCCTGCTGGGAGGCGTGCTCCTGCTCCTGTTGGGGCGGGGGGCGTTTCTCCTGGGGGTGCATTGGGTGGAGATGCCGGAGGAGGATCCGGCCATCCGGAGGCCTTCGGTGCAGTATTGGGATGCCTCGGGGCAGCTGGTCCATGTGGAGCGGGGGGGAGATTACCGCTGGAATTTTCCGTTGTCCTACCAGGAAATTCCGCCTGACATGATCCGGTTTGTGCTGGCGGTGGAGGATCATCGGTTTTGGGAGCATCATGGCTTTGACTGGCGTTCCGGGCTGCGGGCCTTTTGGCAGATGATCCGGCATCGCCGGGTGGTGTCGGGGGGCTCCACCATCACCATGCAGGTGATGACCATGCGGACAGGCCGGCACCGCACCCTGAAGTACAAACTGCGACAGATTTTCCTGGCCTGCCAGTGGGAGCGCTCCCATTCCAAGGAGGAAATCCTGGTGGAGTATTTCAACCAGCTCCCCTACGGGGGAAAACTCCACGGGTTGGAGGCCGCCGCCCAGTACTACTTCGGGCGCCACGCCGGGGAATTGAACCGCAATGAGATGATCCTGCTTTCGGGAATCCCCCAAAGCCCCAGGCGATACAGTCCCGACCGTAATCCCCAGGCGGCCCTGAAACGCCGGGAAATGGTCCTCCACCTCCTGGTGCGCCACGGCGTCCTGACCCCCGAAGAGGCCGAGACGGTCCGCCAGGAACCCCTCCGGTACCGGCAGTTCTCCACCCGGCTCTGGCCCCTGCTGACGGATACTCAGCCACTCTCCCTGGTCAAAATGGCTCATCCGGGACAGCAGGAATACCGGCTCTCCCTGGATTTTCAGCTCCAGGAACAGGTGCGGGAGGCCCTGAAGCGGCAGGTGGAGCGCCTGGAAGGGGTGGCAGATGGGGCGGCCGTGGTGGTGGAGAATGCCACGGGACAGGTCCGTGCCTGCGTGGGCACCCTGGATTTCTGGCGTGTGGGGGGCGGTGCGGTGAATGGGGCGGTGTCCTGGCGCTCCCCCGGCTCTGCCTGGAAGCCCTTTCTGTACGGGGAGGCCCTATACGGGGGAATGCTGGTGGCGGAGACGCGCCTTCTGGACGCCCCTCTGACCCTCCCCGATTATCGCCCCGAAAACTATGACGGATCCTTCCGGGGGGAGGTGAGCGCCCGGGAAGCGCTGGCGGATTCCCTGAACACTCCGGCGGTGCGGCTGCTGCAGCGCCTGGGGGTGGAGCGCTTTCTCCGGCTGCTTTGGCGCCTGGATATGCTCAAGTCTACTCCTTCCGCCTTGGCGGAGAAGGTGGGCCTCTCCCTGGCCATCGGAGGCACGGAATCCACCCTGCTGGCCATGACGGCCGCCTATGCCCGCCTGGCCGGCGCCCCCAAAGGCCTGGTCTGGCTGCAGGAGGTTCCCGCAGGAGAGAGGGATCAGGAGGAGCTCTGGAACGAGGGCACCCGGCAGATGGTGCTGGCGATGCTGCGCCGGCCTCTGCCCGGGGCGGGAGAACTGCCGGTGTCCTGGAAGACAGGCACCTCCAATGGAAACCGGGATGCCTGGTGTTTCGCCGTGACGCCCCAGTGGACCGTGGGGGTGTGGCTGGGCAACAAAAATGGGCGTGCCTCCTCGGCGCTGGTGGGGGCGACGGCTGCGGCTCCCGTGGCGGGAAGCCTCATCCAGACCCTTTCCCGGGAGGCGCCACCTCTCTGGCCCCCTTGCCAGGAGACCCTTTGGGAGCGCCGTCCCCTCTGTGTCCGGAGCGGTCTGACGCCTGGGCCGGATTGCGGGGAGACCATGCCGGGATGGACCATCCAGGGGATTCCCCTGGTGCGCTGCGAGGCCTGCGGACGGCAGGAAGCCGAGGCGGTCCGCCAAATCCGGATTCTCTCCCCGGCACCGGGAGAATACTATCGGGAAGGAGCGGGAGAGGAGGAGATTTCCTTTTCTTTAAAGACCGAGCCTTCCGAGTGCCATCTGTATCTCAACGGGGAATATCGGGGGCGGCATTCCTCGGGGGAGGCGCTGCGTCTGGGGAAAGGAAGCTATCATCTGGTGCTCTGGGCGGGGGAGGAATGGACCCCGGCCACCCTCACCTTGCAGGTGCGGTGAGGAAAAGTGCCCGGCGGGGTGCGTCGGGCGTGCGCAGAATTGTGTCCGGCTGTCACGGCGGATAAGCCCGGCAGGGGAGGGGGGATGCCGGGAAAACTTTGGCACGCCTCCTGCTCTTCCTCCGAACCTGTGCTTCAAGACGAGGCGGGAACGGACCAGCGAAAAGTGAGGGATCCGGTTCCCGGGTGTGATGTGGGAAGACGGGAAATCGAAACAAAGGAGAAAACGAAAATGAGAATGTTCTACATCGATCCCCGAGTGGAAAACGGACTTTGGCGGGCGCAGAAGCGCACCGAGGCCATGATGAAGGATCTCCTCTTCGGGACGCCCCGGAGACAGGAACGTCAGGTGAGGGGCTTCCGGAAGGACAAAGAGGGCAACTTCTTCCTCCATGTGGAAGTGCCGGGACTGAAGGCGGAGGATCTGGATCTGGAGTATCAGAACGACGGTGTGCTGCTCCAGGGAAAGACCCCGGAAGGCGAGGATACCTACCAGAATCAGATCCGGTATTTCTTCCTCCTGCCCGAGGAAGCGGACCCCGGGAAGATCCAGGCGACTCTCCAGGATGGCGTCCTGACCCTCCGGGTGGCGGCGAAGGCTGATGCCGCCGCCCATAAGATCCCCATCGCCTAAGGCGGGAAGAGGTGTCTCTCCCTTCCCTGAAAATGTCAGCCAGCAAGAATTTGGCCCTGCTGGGCCATTAGGAGGTAACGCAATGAACGAAATCAAAGTGAATCGTGGTAATCAGGAAAAGCAGGTCTGCCGTTCGGACAGAGGATGCTCCTTCGATCCCTTCGCTGAAATCTTCGGACTGCCGGTGATGCCCTTCTTCGCCAGCCGCAACGAGATGGTTCCCCGGAGGGTGGAGGGATTCCAGAAAACCAAGGACGGCGCCTACGTTCTCCATGCGGAAGTCACGGGCATGAAGGCGGAAAACCTGGATGTGGAATTCCGGAATGGCGGCATTGCCATCAAGGGCAAGACCGTCGGGGAAGAGGACGACGAGTCCTACCGCAACGAGGTGGAGTATTTCTTCACCCTGCCGGAAGATGCGGATGCCGGAAAGATCCAGGCGACTCTGGCCGATGGCGTCCTGACCTTCCGGGTGCCGGCAAAAGCGGAGAACGCCCCGCGAAAGATCACCATCGGCTAATCCCCACCGGCCGTTTCCTCTCCTAGAGAAAACGGCCGAACGCCCCAGGGCGGGAGTGGATGTCCCCACAGACATCTCTCCCGCCCTTTTTTTGTGCCGGAAACCCGGGGAAAACCGACAGGAGGATTCCAGGCGGGGGGACAGAAAAAAAAGGGAGAGGGGAGGGCGAAAGGGGAGAGGGGAGAAGAAAAATGGGCAGAATTCGGGAAAAAAATTCAAAATTTCGCAAAAAACGTGACAGATACCCCCCCCCTCCCCCCCCGAATATGTATGTGACGAAGTTGTGGGCGTTTTCCTGCCAAAACAGGGCCGCCCTGGACTGCGTCATGTTTCCTTCCTTACTTACCCGTTAGAACCCCAACCACAACAACCATGAAGAAATCGTTTGTCTTCTCTCTGGTGGCGGCGCTTGCCGCCGTGATGTGCAGCTACCAGAATCTGCAAAAGGGCCGCCCTGCCGCCCCGGTGATCACCAACCGCACCGTCTCCCCCGCTGCCGTGGAGACGGCTCCCACCACCTGGGCCCACGGTCCTGTGAGCTCCTACCGTCCCATCTACTCTGTGGATGCCACCCAGATCCTCAGCGCCAAGGCCACCGGCGCCACCAGCAAGGAGGCTGCGGAGAAAGCCGCGATCTCCGCGTTCCTGATGGACAATCAGTGCGAGGACATCTTCGTGGTGAAGAAGATCGTCACCCGCTGGAGCAACGAGCGGTATGATGGCGAGGTCTTCGGCTATCCCGTCACCGTGGTGGGTGTGGACGAAATCAAGACCGGCATCTACGAGCAGGCTCCCGATGGCTCTGTGAAGCCCATGGAGAAGCTGGAGCACAAGCTGGTCTACAAGCAGCCCTACATCAAGACCGTGGACAAGGTTCTGACGGCCAAGGATGCGGATGGCAAGGAGTGCAAGGTCATCGTCCCGGAAAAGGTTCCTGTTCCCGCCAGCTGGGAATACACCCCCTTCGGCGAATAAGGGCCAGGCCTGCTCTGGGGATTTCCTCTCATTGCCCGGAGGCAGAACCCTGTCTCCCAGGAGGAGAGGGAGCCCGGAGATCTTTCCTCAAAACCAACTGGAAAACAAAGTTTAAGGAATTTTTCTTATGAAGAAGTTGTTTGCCCTCTCTCTGGCGGCCGTGGCCGTTGTGTTGTGCAGCTGCCAGAACCTCCAGAAACCCAAGAAGGTTGTCCCGGTCATCACCGACAGCTACGTCTCCACTGCCGCCACCCCTGTGGCTCCCACCACCTGGGCCCACGGTCCCGTGAGTTCCTATCGTCCCCTGTACACTGTGGATTCCAGCAAGATTCTCAGCGCCAAGGGCGGCATCAAGGACACGGAAGAGGCGGCCAAGGAAGACGCCGTGGCCCAGTTCATCATCGAGAATCAGTGCGAGGACATCTTTGTGGTGAAGAATGTCTACTCCAACTGGAGCGATGGCAATGTGGAATGCGAGATCTTCGGCTATCCCGTCACCGTGGTGGGCGTGGATGAGATCAAGACTGGCATCTACGAGCAGACTCCCGATGGCGCTCTGGTGCCCATGGAGAAGCTGGAGCACAAGCTGATCTACAAGCAGCCCTACACCAAGGAAGTGAAGGAAGCCGTCGTCCTGCCCGATGGAACCGTGGGGCTCGTGACGAAGACCAAGGAAGTGGCTGGCCGCTGGGAGTCCATCCCCTTCAACGGGGAAGAGGGATCCACCGCTGCCGAGGACTGCGCCGAAGAGGCTGAGGCTGAAGAAAAGGCGGATTCCGCCATTCCCGGACTGCCTGTGAAGCTGCCCGTGGAACTGCCTGTGAAGCTGCCCTTCGGTTTCTAGGAGGGGGGTGTCCCCACAGAAGGTCCCCCTTCCCCCTTGGGGATTCCGAAGAGGAGGCGGTGCAGGAGAATCTGGCTGCATCGCTTCCCTCTAGGAGTCCCTGAGGCGGGAGGGGGGGCGATTGTCGGGGAGACGGGACAGGCAGATGTCTTCCCGTGCCCGGCAGTCGCCCCTTTGGGGGGAAGAAGTCTTTCGATGGTTTTCAGAGACATTGAGGTTGTCTATGAAACATTTATCACGTCTGTTTTTCTTTGCGGCATTTTCCCTGGTGACGTTCCTGTGGGGGCAGACCCAGGAGTTCTCTGTCCAGAAAATCACCCTGCTTCTGGCGAGTGTGGAGACGGCGGGAACCCGGGCCATGAATGCCGTGGATATGCCACAGATTCCCAGCTTTACAACGGAACCCGCCTGGACGGAAGAGCAGATTGCCTCCGCTTCTCCGGTCAAGGCCCTGGCCATGATCGAGGAGAACATGGCGCGCGCCCGCCAGGGAATGGAGGTCCGCAATGGGATTGCCATGGAAACTTTCCGGGCGCAGAAGAAACATATGGAGGGGGTGATGGCAAAGCTGCAGGGAACCCGCTTTGGCTCCCAGATTCTTCTGGCCTTGGATAAGTTCTCCGGCTTCGCGGGAGAATGCTTCGATCCGGATTGCCTGGAGTTCTTCCACCGCATGGACACGGAGACGCTGATGCAGGAAGCCTTTGTGGGAGACAAGCCGGTGGATCTGGCCAGCGGAACTTATTTCCTGAAGCTGGTCTTCGACAATCCTCACGAGGAGAAGACGGATGGCTATGTGGCCGGAACCCATATCACCCGTCACAAATACCGGCAGAAACTCACCTTCCAGGTGCAGGACATGAGCGGCAAGATGATCACCGCCGGAAATATCACCAAGGATAAAAGCATCACCAGCGGGGATGTCACCTCCACCCAGGGACAGGGCGACGGCGTCCTGGTGGAGCTGGTGGAGGAGTGCCTCCGGGAGACCGCCCAGCGCATCAATGATTTCTTCGTCTCCAAAGTGACGGTGAAGCTGGTCTCTTCCCGCAAGGGAGATCAGGAGTTCAATGCCGATGCGGCTACCCTTACGGTGGATGGCGTTGAGCAGATGACAGATTCGGAATTCTCTCTGCTGAAGGGGAAGCATCTGTTCTGTGTGGAGTTGGACGGCTACGCCCAAAAGGGCACGGCGCTGCGGAAGGTGGGCAAGAATGGCACCATCAAGATTGTCCTCTCCCCCGAAGAGGCCCAGTAACCCGGAGAAAAACCTGACGAACAATCACACACACGCACATTGATAGAGAGGAAAACGACCATGACAAAATCTCTTTGGAGGAAAATCTTTCTCATCCTGGCATGGGTGAGCCTTGCCGCCTTCTATCCCGCCCAGGAGGGACAGGAAGGTCAGCAGCTCATGCTCTCCCTGCAGAAGGATAAGATTCTGGACAACAGCGGAAATCTCCGGGCGTCGGACAGAATGGACATGATTGAGAAGCTGCGCCAGAAACTCCTGGACCGTGGCTTCCAGGTGCTGGACGAGGCGGAAATGGTGGATGCCATCAAGTCCTCGGAAAAGGCGGAACTGCTGGGAGGAATGGCGCCGGACGGCGAGTCGGCGGACATGGTGGCTCCCCGCTACTACATCCAGATGGCGGTGTCGGAATGCCGCTTTGTCATGGGAGAGCAAAAGAAGCGGGTCTACCAGATGAAGACCCGGCTGAATGCCCTGGATGCCCGCACCGGTGCCCGCATTGTCTCCGTAGAGCAGGACACCCCTGTGGTGTCGGACACGATTCCCGAGGCCATTGAGGCTTGCGTTACCTTGATGGTGGAGAAATTCACGGAGAGGCTCCCCGAAAAGTTCCGTCCCGCCGCCGTGGAGGGAACGGTGATCAAGGTGTCCCCGGGAAGAATCCTGGTGAAGATTCCGGGGGACAAGGTGAAGGTCGGCGATGTGCTCAAAGTCTACCGTCAGGAGGAAATTGACCTGGGGGACGGGGAGTTTGAGACGGATGAGACGCTGATTGGGCTCTTGCAGGTCACCGAGGTGAAAGCTGCCTTCGTGGCCTGCGTTCCCTCCGCGGAAGACCACGACATCCAGAAGGAAGACGTGGTCAGGCCCTGATTCTTTGTCTCCCTTCCCCCCCGCAGGGGACTATCCTGGCACGTAACCCCTCGGGATTACGTGCCTTTTTCTTCTTCGCCCCCGCCCTTTTTTGTGCCGGAAACCCGGGGAAACCCACAGGAAGATTCCAGGCGAGGGGACAGGGAACAGGTTACATTATTCCTCCACTGTCGGGAACCCAGGAAAACCGGCGGAGCGTCCCCTCCGGTCTCCTCGCCCCATCCCCCTTTTTTTGTGCCGGTTGCCGGCCATTCTTCCCCAACCCCCCTCTTGGACATGAGCGAAAACTTCTTCCTGGACAACAAGGATCTGCAATTCCATCTCGCCCACACGGATCTCTCCCGGGTCTACGCCCTCCGGGAGGATGGCTTCACCCAGGGAACGGCCTTCCCCGGTGCCCCTGCCTCTCTGGAGGAGGCGCAGCAGCAGGCCCGGGAACGTCTGGTGGAGGTGGGTGAGCTGTCCGGCGAGATTTTCGCCCCCAGGGCGACGCAGGTGGACCGGGACAATGTCCACCTGGCGGGAGGCAAGGTGGATTATCCCCATGGCACCCAGGAGAATCTGGCCGCCATCCGGGAACATCATCTGGACGGGGTGACCCTTCCCCGGCGCTACCAGGGGCTGAATCTGCCCACCACCATCTACACCATGATGACCGAGATGGTCTCCCGGGCGGATGCCTCCCTCCAGAATCTCTTCGGTCTCCAGTCCATTGCGGAGACCCTCCATCGCTTCGGCAGCGAGGAGCAGAAGGACCGGATGCTTCCCCGCTTTGCCACCGGCGACGTGGACGGGGCCATGGCCCTGACGGAGCCCGAGGCGGGCAGCGATCTCCAGAGCGTCCAGACCAAGGCCACCCAGGATCCCGAGACGGGGAAGTGGTATCTGGATGGCAAGAAGCGCTTTATCACCAACGGCCGGGCCAAGGCCCTTCTGGTGCTGGCCCGCAGCGAACCCGGCACCACCGACGGCCGTGGTCTCTCCATGTTCCTGGTGGAGGCCTGCCCTCAGCTGAAGATCAGCGGCATTGAGGACAAACTGGGCCTCCATGGCTCCCCCACCTGCGAGCTCACCTTCGACCACGTGCCCGCCGAACTGGTGGGAAGCCGCCGCATGGGGCTGATCCGCTATGTCATGAGCCTGATGAACGGGGCCCGTCTGGCCATCGCCTCCCAGGCCGTGGGCATCGGGGAGGCCGCCTACCGCTGCGCCCGGGAATATGCCGCCCGGCGCCACCAGTTCGGAAAGTCCATCGACCAGATCGGCGCCGTGAATGCCCTCCTGGTGCAGATGCGGACGGCGGTTCTGGCGGGGCGGAGTCTCCTCTATGAGACCAGCAAGGCCGTGGATCTCCGGGATGCCCTGGAGGAGCGGGTGCGCCGGGGCGAGGCCACCGATGAGGAGCGGGCCCAGGCGAAGGAGTATGGCCGTCTGGCGGACGCCCTCACGCCCATGGCCAAGGCCTTCAACACCGAGATGGCCAACCGGGTGGCCTACGATGGCATCCAGGTTCATGGCGGCAAGGGATATATGCGGGATCATCTGGCGGAGCGCTACTACCGGGATGCCCGCATCACCAACATCTACGAGGGAACTACCCAGCTCCAGATTGTGGCCGCCATCGCCGGCGTGAAGAAGCGCACCCTGAAGGGACGCATGGACGAACTCTGCGCCGTTCCTCTGGAAGGGGAGGCCGCCGCCCTCCGGGATAAAATCCAGGAACTGCGTCCCCGGGTGGACGAGGCCATCGCCATCGTGGATGGTCATCATGACGACACCCGGTTCTTCGACCAGATGGCCTATGCCGTGGTGCGCATGGAGACAATTCTCTTCGTGGGCCTGCTCCTGCTGGAGGAGACCCGCCACGAACCCGGCCGCCTGACCCTGGGCCGGGAATTCCTCCGGGAGTATCTGCCCGAGTTCCAGATGCACTGGCTGACCGTCCAGGGAGAGAAGCTCCCGGATGCCGCCGTCCTGGATCTGTAGCCCAGCGCCGTTCCCCTCTCGCCTCCTCCCCGGAAAACGGGGGTTTCGGGGAGGCCCTGACGCCAAAGGAAGAAGAACCCGGTGGAGAAGACAAGCCTTCCTGCCGGGAAGGAGTGCCGGAATGAAAAAGACAATTCTGATGATGCTAGCCGTGGTGGTGTCTCTGGCCTGGGCCGGAGATGTCCCCGGGGAATCCCTTGCCCAGCGCCGCCAGGAATTGCGGGAGGCAGGGGCGAAAGGGGCCCTTTCTTCCCAGGAACTGGCCTCCCGTCTGGAAACGGAGGAGGATCCGGTGCTTCAGGGAACCCTGTTGCGGCTGATGGTTCAGCAGGGGGATTCGGCGGTGCCTCTCCTGCGGAAAATCATGAGGGAGCATGCCCAGGCTTCCCTCCGGGAGCGGGCCTTCCTGGCCCTCTGGAATATCCGGGGCGGAAAGTTGGATGAGGAGACCCTGCGGGAGAGTCTGGGAAGCCAGGATCTGACGGTGCGCCGCCTGGCGGTGCAGGCCTTCGTGGCCCTGGAGAATCCCTCGGAGGCCCTGCGGAAGAGCAGCGAGGAGCTGCTGAAGACGGAGAAGGATGACCAGATCCGCCAGCTGCTGGTGAGGGCTTCCTGGCCCTTCCACCGGAATGTGGCCCTGCTGAAGGACCGGCCGGACTGGGATCACGAGGTGGTGATGACGGCGGAGTATCCCCTGCCTCTGGAAGGCTGGGCATTCTCCACCGATCCCCTGGGAAATCTCCATGCCACGGAAAAGCCCTATGAGGCGGAGTTCAATGACGCCGGGTGGAAGACCCTGGGCATCGGCAAGACCTGGGAGTCCTTCGGCGTCACCTATGATGGCATCGCCTGGTATCGGATCACCTTCGACGCCCCGGCAAAGCCTGCAGTCTGCCATGCGGCGGAACTCCGCTTCGACAGCGTGGATGAAAGCGCCTGGGTCTGGCTCAACGGACAGTATGTGGGAGACCACGATATGGGCCCCATGGGCTGGAATGTCCCCTTCTCCCTGGATGTGACGGACCTGATCCGCTGGGGCGAACCCAACCAGATCACCGTCCGGGTCCAGGATGTGACCGGCGCCGGCGGCATCTATAAGCCGGTGAAACTCCAGGTGATGGAATAAGGCCCGCAGCGTAAATCCCCCCCCCGGAAATCAGATTTTTTAAGAGAAACAATGGCGGTGTCCTGAGTCGTTCCTGCCGCAGATGGAGGTTTTCCTGCCCTTGAGGGAGCCTTCGCCTGAAGGAGGCGCACCGGGAACCCGCCTGGGAACCCGATACCAAAACAGGAGAAATCATCATGCCAAGGAAAATTCTGTCCCTGCTGATTCTCTGTGCGCTGTGCGCTGTACTCCCTGCGCTGGGCGCCGCCTCCCCGTCCGAACCCAAGGATGAAGGGGCGGTCCGCCTGGGATACTGGCCCTTCACCGGAGAAAATCCCGGGGCTGACCACGCCAGCAATGGCTTCCACGGAGAACTCTTCGGGGGTGCCAGCCAGGAAATCCTGGAGGACGGCGGGGCCGCTCTGGTGCCCAACCGCAGTGAAAATCCGCCGGATGCCGCCTGCGGTCTGGTGGTGGCCTCCCATGCCAAGCTCACGCCCAAGGGCGCCTTCACCTTTGAAATCGCCTTCCAGCTGGCGGAAATCGCCGACACCATGAAGACGGATTGCTTCTTCCTGGTGGACAAGAAGGGATTCTTCAGCAAGAACACCAACCCCAACGGCAACCAGGGATACAACCTCTATCTCCAGCGCCGGGCCCCTGGCAAATACGAACTGCGGGCCTGGCTGGGCTTCGGCACGGAATCCCTCTACGCCGCCTCTCCCGCCGTGGAGATGAAGGCCGGGGAATGGCATACCGCCGCGCTGACCTACAATGGCCTGGGAAAGATGTGTATCTTCCTGGATGGCAAGGAGATGCGTCATTCGGAGAAGGAGGATGCCAAGGACATCGCCCCGGGAACCTATCGCCTCTGCCTGGGAGACCGGGCCATCAGCCGTCATTTCCCCTTCACGGGAAAGCTGGCCCAGGCCGTCCTCTATCAGGGCATTCCTCTGCGCTACGGCGGCATGCCTCCCGCCCCCGCCGCCCAGCCCCGCAGCGATTTCCCCCTCTATGACCAGCTTCCCGAGGAAGGGGAGGACCAGGGCGCCGAACGGGTGGGCGTCTGGAATTTCTCCAACCCCGAAAAACCCGCCGAGGACGCCAGCGGCCACGGCTGGAAGGCCAAGGTTTCCCCCATGGCGGTGGTCCAGGAGTATGCACCTGGGCGCCAGGCCCTGGAAGTCTGCCCCGGCGAAGCCGATGGCGCCACCTCCTACGGCGTGACGGTCTACAGCCAGCCGGAGCTCGTTCCCCAGGGCGCCATGGCCATGGAACTCTGGTTCTGCCTGGATCAAACCGCCGCCACCGTCGCCCGGAATGTCTTCTTCCTGGTGGACAAGAAGGGATACCACTACAAGAACACCAATCCCCGGGGCAACGGCGGATACTGCCTCTTCCTCCGCCGCAGCGACGCCGGACAGTATACTCTGGAACTGTGGCTGGGCTTCGGCACGGAATCCGCCAGCGTCGTCTCCGCTCCCCTGGAACTGCCTCCGGATGCCTGGCATAAGGTGGCCTTCACCTACAATGGCCGTGGCGTGGCCGCCCTCTATCTGGATGGCGAATGTGTGAAGCAGGTCATGCTGGAAGGCAAGGGCGCCCTGGCCCAGAACGACTTCCACCTGACTTTGGGCGATCGCTCCGTGGCCAACTACAGCCCCCTGCCCGGCATGATTGCCCAGGTGATCCTCTACCAGGGGATCCCTCAGCGCTACGCCTCTGTGCCTACCCTGGATCCCCTGCCGGGCCGCCGGGTCTTCCAGCGCTTTGAGGGACGCCCCCCCCACCTGAAGCTGGCCTACCTCAATTCCGCCGACGAGACCCTGGAGGAAGTGCGTTTTTTTGCCGATGGCCGGGAACTCTCTGAGCTGCGCCTGGAAAATATTCCCTACGGCGCCACTGAAGTGCTCCCGGCCGAACTGGATCTCTCCCGTAAACCTGGCGACTACACCCTCTCCCTCCTGGCCAAGGCCCGCACGGCCAGCGGCCTGGAATTGACCAGCCAGTGCCAGGTTCCCATCACCATCATTCCCAGACCCGCCCCCTTCATGCCCGTGGTCATGTGGAATAACGCCAACGACATCCAGTGGCTCGCCCAGCTGGGCTTCACCCATGATCTGGTGACCCTCAACGGCATGGGCGAGGTGCTGGAGAATTCCCGGGCTGTCCGGCCCGAGGAGGTGGCGGGCTATGCGTCGGACTGCCGCCGTCTGAACGACCGGGCGGCCCTGGGCCTCCACAGCACCCTGTGGATCCGGGCGGGCTCCTGGCTGGGCACCAAGCTGAAGGACAAGGACGAGTATTTCCGGGTGAACCGCCGGGGGGAGCGCATCCCCACGGCCACCGGAGATGTGACCCAGGAGATTTTCCGGAAGTTCACCACGGATGTCTGCCAGTCCAATGCCGAGGCCTACGGCGATTTCGGCTCGGTGGATTCCGCCCTCATCCACTCCGAGGTGCGGGACCACTCCGAGGTCTCCTTCCATCCCGCGGAGGTGGCGGCCGCCGAAAAGGCTCTGGGCGGCCCCATCCCTGACCTGGTGGAGCGTAAACAGGGCGTCAGCCGCCAGCGGGTGAAAGACTTCCCCGTGGATGGGATCCTGCCGGAGGACGACCCCATTCTCCGCTTCTACCAGTGGTTCTGGAAGACCGGAGATGGCTGGAACGACCTTCATTCTCTGGCGGATGCCGCCCTGAAATCCACCGGCCGCACGGATATCTGGACCTTCTTCGATCCCGCCGTCCGCACCCCCTCCACCTGGGGAAGCGGCGGCAATGTGGATGTGATCTCCCAGTGGACCTATAGCTATCCCGATCCCATCAAGGTGGGGCAGGCCACTGATGAACTCTTCGCCATGGCCCAGGGAAAACCCGGCCAGAAGGTCATGACCATGACCCAGGTGATCTGGTACCGGAACCGGGTGGCTCCCCGGGAAAAACTCCCTGCCGCCGAAGAGTGCCACGCCCCCTGGGAACGGGAAATCCCCGACGCAAAGTTCGTCACCATTTCCCCCGATCATCTGGAAATCGCCCTGTGGTCCATGATCTCCCGCCCGGTGAAGGGAATCATGTATCACGGCTGGAATACCCTCACCGGCAAGCAGCCCAGGGGAAACAACGGATACGAGTTCACCCATCCGGAGACCCAGAAGCGCCTGGCCTCCCTCCTGAAGTCCGTGGTGAAACCCCTGGGCCCCATGCTGATGCAGGTGGAGGACGCCCCGCCCAAGGTGGCCTTCCTGGAAAGCTTCTCCTCCCAGATCTATGTGGGAGGCGGAACCTGGGGATGGAGCGATTCCTGGGAGGCGGATCTCCATCTGGCTCTCCAGTGGGCGGGATACCCCCCTGCCGTGGTCTACGAGGAGACCCTCCTGGCCCAGGGCGTGCCCTCCAGTGTGGAAGTCCTGGTGATGCCCAATTGCCCGGTGCTGACCCGGAAGGTCCTCCAGGCCATCCGGGCCTTCCAGGACCGGGGAGGCATTCTGGTGGCGGATGAGAGCCTCACCCCCGCCCTGATCCCGGATCTGACGCTTCCCAAACGGGCCCGCACCCAGAAATCCCGGGAGGACAAGGAGGCCCTCCAGGAATACAGCCGGATCCTCCAGAAAACTCTGTCTCCTTATCTCCAGATGCCCTTCGCCACCAGCGCATTGGATCTGGTGGGCAGAATGCGCCAGAATGGGGAATGCCGTTATCTCTTCCTGGTGAACGACCACCGCACCTTCGGGGAATATCTGGGCCAATATGGCCTGGTGATGGAGAAGGGACTCCCCCTGGAGGGAGAGGCCTGGGTGCAGGGAGAAGGCCACGTCTTCGATCTGGTGAAGGGCAAGGAAGTGGAGGCGACCACCCAGAAAGAGGGCGGTGTCTCCTTCCCCGTGGCCTATGGGCCCGGTGAGGGCAGCTGCTACCTGGTCACCCGGAATTCCCTTTCCCGCCTGGATCTCCAGGTGCCCTCCCAGGGACGCCGGGGAGAACAGCTTCTTCTCAAGGCCGCCGTCTCCGACGAGGCCAAGATGGCTCCGGATGGCATCATCCCCCTGGAGCTGACCCTCCTTACCCCTGCCGGAGAGCCCGCGGAACGGACGGGATTCTACGCCGCGGCGGGCGGAAGGCTGGAGGTGCCGGTGGATCTGGCGCCCAATGACGATCTGGGCACCTGGAGTGTCCGGGTGCGCAACTTGGCCAGCGGGGTCACCGCCCAGAAGACCTTCCAGGTGGTGGAGTAGCTTCCCACGCAAATCCCCCCCCTCTTTCCGACGACCCGGGGAAAGGGGGGAAAGACCATGTTTTCCCGGGGAGCGGGGCTTCTCGAAGTCAGGCTCCCCTTTTTGTGTCGCAAAAGAATCGGACCTACCTATGGACTTTCAAACGCAGGATGTGGATGTGGCGGCCTACGTCTGGCCTGCCTATACCGGTGACGACCTCCGCACCAGACTCTTCTGGCCCGAAGGCATGGGAGAGTGGCAAAGCGTAAAGAACGCGGTGAGCAAGTTTCCCGGCCATAGCTGGCCCAGAAAGCCGGTGTGGGGATATGTGAACGAGGCGGATCCCCGGGTCATGGAGATGGAAATCAATGCCGCCGCCGACCATGCCGTGAATGTCTTTATCTACGATTGGTATTGGTTCGACCGACGCCCCTTCCTGGAAGGATGCCTCAACGACGGATTCCTGAAGGCCCGCAACTGCAACCGCATGAAGTTCTACCTCATGTGGGCCAATCATAATGCCAACTATACCTGGGATACCCGAAACTCCGATGCCATCGGCTACGAGTCCGTCATCTGGAGGGGAGACTGGGATCGCCCGGAATTTGAGATTATCGCTAAACGCTTGGTGGAGAAGTATTTCCATCTACCAAACTACTATACCATCGACGGCAGGCCCGTCTTCATGATCTACGACATCAACAACCTTATCCGGGGATTGGGGGGCGTGGAGGCCACCAAGGAGGCCCTGGCCTTCCTCCGGCAGGAGGCCGTCCGCTCCGGGCTCCCCGGTCTCCATCTCCAGGCGGTGGTGTACCGGGTCATGAAGGTGAATGTCACCGGCGTGGATACCATGGGGGGAACCCCGCCCCCGGGACTCCTGGACGACCTGGGCTTCGACAGCGTTACCGACTACCAGTTCGCCCATTTCATCGACATGAAACAGGACTATCTCAAGATTCTGGAGGATTTGGCCCAGGAGTGGAAACAGCTGAAAACCCGGTGCACGCTCCCCTACATCCCCCATATCTCCATCGGATGGGACAATAATCCCCGCTTCCAGAAACCCTCGGACTACTGCTGCCGGAACAACACCCCGGAAAATTTCCAGAAAGGACTGGAAATGGCCAGGGAATACCTGGCGGACCACCCTGAACTCCCCCGTTTGGTGACGGTCAACAGCTGGAATGAATGGACGGAAACCTCCTACCTCCAGCCCGATGACAAATACGGATACGGATACCTGGAAGCCGTCCGCCGGGTCTTCGGAAATTGATCCTGGAAAAAAAGAACGCATCCCCCCTCCTGGCCACACCATCCGCAGAAGTCAAAAGGCGATGTCCGGAGAGGGGGTGTTTTATTATAACATAACTCCTTGAATCTCAAGGAGTTATAGCTATTTTTCAGAGGGTGTCCTCTTGGCCCATCCCTTCCTCCATTGTTCGGGGCGGAGGACCAGCCACAGGGCCAGGAGGAGCAGGAACCAGGCGACGCCGGTTCCCAGGGTGAAGGGTGCCCCGTCCCGGTAGTGGATGCCCAGCTGATAGACCACCAGGGAGAGGGAGTAGCCGATGCCCAGCTGCATGGCCACGGCCCGCCAGCCCCAGCTGCGGTGTCCCAATTCCCGGAAGCTGGTGATCACCGCCACCAGACAGGGCGGGGCAAAGAGATTGATCAGGAGGAAGGAGAGGGCGGCAAATTCCGGGTGAGCGGGATTGAACTCCCGGAACATCCGGGCAATGACCTCCACAATGCTCTCGCCTCCCGCATGGGAGAGAACCCCCAATGTCCCGGTGGCCTGCTCCTTGGCAAAGGTGGCCGACAGGATGGCCACGGTGCCCCGCCAGTCTCCCAGCCCCAGGGGGCGGAAGGCCCAGGAGAAGAGGCGTCCGATATGGGCCAGGATAGAGCGGTCCACCTCCGTGCCCACGAAATGGAGATCCCAGGTAAAGGCGTGGAGGGTCCACAGAAAGAGGCAGGCCAGGAAGATGACCGTCCCTGCCTTGATGCAGAAATCCTTGCCCCGGTCCCAGGTATGGAGGAGGAGGTTTTTCAGGGTGGGGAGATGATAGGCGGGCAGTTCCAGGACGAAGGGGGCAGGCTCTCCCGTGAAGGGCCGGGTCTTCTTCAGGGCGATGCCCGCCAGGACGATAATGGCCACGCCGATGAAATACATGCTGGGGGCCACCCAGACCGACCCGGGGAAGCAGGCCAGGGTGATCATGGCCACCACTTCCATCTTGGCCCCGCAGGGGATGAAAGTGGACAGCATGATGGTCATCCGACGGTCCTTCTCGTTCTCAATGGTCCGGGCCGCCATGATGGCCGGCACTCCGCAGCCCGCCCCCACAATCATGGGAATGAAGGATTTCCCGGAGAGGCCGAACCGCCGCAGAAGGCGGTCCATGATGAAGGCCACCCGGGACATGTAGCCGCAGTCCTCTAAAAAGGCCAGGAAGAGGAAGACCAGGAGAATCTGGGGCACAAAGCCCAGGACGGTGCCCACGCCGCCGATGGCGGCATCCATCACCAGGCTCTGGACAATCTCCCCCGCTCCCATCCGCACCAGAAGACGCCGGGCCAGCACGGGAATGCCGGGAATCCACCCCGGATATTCCTGGGGCTGAGGAAGAGGACGGGAGGCCAGATGATGGCGGGCTTCCTGCCGCGCCTCTTCCGTGACGCCGCGCACTTCCCAGGAACCCTCTTCCCCGGGAAGGACGCTAAGTCCCGCCAGATTGTGGTCCTGCAGATAGTGGGGCAGGGCCTGGGGAGGCATTTCCTGGAGGGAGGGATAGCGCAGATAGGCGGCGATGGCCTCCAGCTGGGGCCGGGCCAGGGGGCGTTCCGGGGCCGAGAGGGTCGAGGAGGGAGTGGATTGGGTGAGGGGGGCAATGGTGTGGTCGGGCTGGGCGGAGAGCGCCTGGCGGCGCAGGCTCTCAAACTCCTCCGCCGTGACGGGCCGGGCCAGATAGGTGGCCTCCGCATATTCCGCATCCTCCTGGAGGAAGCGGGCCTCGGCCCAGGGAAGGAACCATCCCTCCCCGAAGACGCCGTTGTTCACCCAGCGGGTGAGCCAGGCCCCCACCGTGGTCACGGAGATGTAGTACATCCCCCAGATCAGCAGGGCGAAGATGGGCAGGGCGAAGATCCGGCTGGTGACCACCAGGTCGATCTTGTCCGAGGTGGTCAGGCCGCCGTCGGCGTTCTTCCGCACCACGGCCCGGTCCAGGAAGCTGGCGATGGAGGCGTAGCGCTGGTTGGTGATGATGCCGTCGGCCTGGTCGTCCAGCTCCCGTTCGCAATCCTGGATATGCTTCTCCAGATGTTCCAGGACTTCCTGGGAGAGGGAGAGGGACTGGAGCACCTTCTCATCCCGCTCGAAGACCTTGACGGCATACCAGCGGAGATTGCGTTCCTCCACCTGGTCCTGGATGGATTCCTCAATGTGGGCAATGGCATGCTCCACGCTGCCGGAGTAGATGTGGGGACGTTCGCTGACCTGGCTCTGGGTGGCCTGGCGAATGGCCACCTCCTCCAGCTTCTCCAGCCCCTCCCCGGTCAGGGCGGAGATGGGAAGCACCGGACACCCCAGTTCTTGGGAGAGCAGTTCCGGATCCAGTTTGTCTCCGTTCCGGTTGAAGAGGTCCATCATGTTGACGGCCACCACCATGGGGAGATTCAGCTCCAGAAGCTGGGTGGTCAGATACAGATTCCGCTCGATGTTGGTGCCGTCCACAATGTTGATGATGGCATCGGGACGGTCGTTCAGCAGATAGTTTCGGGTCACCACCTCGTCCTGGGAGTAGGGGGAAAGGGAGTAGGTCCCCGGAAGATCCTGGAGAATCACCTCCTCGTGACGCACCAGGCGTCCGTCCTTCTTCTCCACGGTGACGCCGGGCCAGTTGCCCACATACTGGTTGCTGCCCGTCAGGGCGTTGAAGAGGGTGGTCTTGCCGCAGTTCGGGTTGCCTGCCAGGCCGATATGAAGGAGTCTGCCCATGGCGCGCTACTCCACCTCAATCCACTGGGCATCTGCCTTCCGCAGGGTCAGTTCATAGCCCCGCAGGGTGATCTCCAGGGGATCCCCCAGGGGGGCCACCTTCCGCAAGGTCACCTTCACCCCTTTGGTCAGCCCCATGTCCAGCAACCGGCGCCGGGTGGCGCCTGTACTGTTGAGACGCACCACCACCGCACTCTCCCCCACCGCAAGCTCCTTCAACGTCTTCATCTTCGCCTCTACTCCCCACCCCGGCTAAAAGAAAATCTCCCGGGCCATGGAGGCCCCGATGGCTACCCGAGCCCCCTGGATCTTCAAAATCAAATCCCCGTCCTGCTCCTGGATCACCGTCACCTCCGCCTGGATGACACACCCTAAATCCGCCAGATGACGCCGCGTCTTCAAATCCCCCGATACCTTCACAATGGTTACGGTCTGACCAAAATGCGCTTCCGTAATGGGTCTCATACTCCAGATTCTCTTACACCTCGCCCTGCGAAGGCATTCCGCAGGCACATCGCCTAATGTAAGCCCTCCCTATCCCCCTATCCCCACCCCATCCCCCACAGAAGAGAAAAAACAGGCCCAATCTCCGGAGAAGGGATGATTCTGTGCCCCCAGTGTGGCAGGATTATCCCGGGAACAGGCGGGGGCACGGGGGTGTCCCCCGCATTTGGCGCTATCACCATCCACCACGAACCCCGCTCTGCAATGCGCTTCCGTAATGGGTCTCATACTCCAGATTCTCTTACACCTCGCCCTGCG
>JAEDNW010000073.1:0-12452 GCA_016302315.1 Lentisphaeria bacterium | reverse complement strand
GTCAGGGGATAGCCCGAGGGGTTTTCGCCCTGGACGAATTCGTTGACTGCCTGCCGCACGGCCGAGAGGGTTTCGGGGGGCAGGCCTGGCAGTTCCGCAGGGAACTCCAGTTGTGCGCCGCTGTCTGGGGGCAGCGGCTCAAATCGGATGTGTACCCTCGCCTGGACGGTGAGGGAGGGGGAGAGGACTCTCCGGAACTCCCGTTGGAGGTCGGCGGTGTTGCCGACGGTGATCCTGTAGGCCACCAGCGGGGTTCCCGCCCTGGTGCGGACGCGGTGTTCGGTGAGGAGCCTGTCCCTGGCCACCTGGAGATGGAGTTCCCCCAGTCCGGAGAGGGTGCACTGTCCGTCGTTGGGGCCGTGTTTCCACCGGAGTGTGGGGTCTTCCTCCGCCAGGGCGTCGAGGGCCTGGGGGAGCCGGAGGCGTTCCTCGGGTCCCAGGGCTTCCAGCACCAGGGAGAGGACGGGTTCGGGAAAGCGCATTTTCGCCAGGCGGAGGGGCGGCGCCCCTTCCTGGGTGAGGGTATCCCCGGCCCGGAAGGGGGGGATGGGCTCCTGGGGCGAGGCCGCCAGGCCAACCACCTCGCCGGCATTGGCCTCGGGGATTTCCTGGACCTGGTCCGCGCACAGGCGCCAGAGGGCGCCCACCCGCCAGGAGATGCCCCGGTTCACATTCACCAGGAGGTCACCAGGATGGAGGCAGCCGCTGTAGAGGCGGACCGCCACGTAGTCGCCGGGCCACGGGGCACGGACCGTCTTGACCACGGACATCACCGCAAAGGCCTTTCCCTGGGGGGAGGCCAGCTTTTCCAGGGAGATGGAGAAGCATTTCCTGCCGCCGGGGCTTTGCAGCCGTTCCCTGGGGGAGGGAAGGAAGTCCCCCACCGCGTCCAGCAGCTGGGGGACGCCCCAGCCGGCCTTCGCGGAGCCGCAGAGAACGGGGACAATCCGGTTCTCCAGGGTGGCGCGGCGCAGGACGGCCCGCATCCGCTCCAGGGGAGGCGTCCGGCCCTCCAGATAATCCCCCAGGAGGGAATCATCCATCTCGGCCAGCGTCTCCAGGAGGGCGCGTCGTCCGTCCCAGAGTTGCAATTCCACCTCGTCGGGAGGGGCCACGGGGGGGAATCCCACGGGTTTTCCCTCCAGCAGATCCAGGAGGCACGCCGTCCTCCCCTCCTCGTCGGGGAGGGGCAGCATGAGGGGGACGGGGCGCACGGGGGCGAAGAGCCGCCGCATCTGGGAGAGGGTGGCGTGGAAATCCGCCCCTTCCCGGTCCAGCTTGCTGATGAAGGCCAGCCCGGGAAGGGCATACCCCCGGGCGCGGCGCCAGACCATTTCGGACTGGGCCTGCACACCGCGGAGGGCGCAGAAGACCGCCACGGCGCCGTCCATGACCCGCAGGGAGCGCTCCACCTCGGCGGTGAAGTCGATGTGCCCCGGCGTATCCAGGATGGTGTATTGACGGCCTTTCCAGGGGCAGGTGACGGCGGCGCTCACGATGGAGATGCCCCGTTCCCGCTCCTGTAGGAGGTAGTCGCTGACGGTGTTGCCCTCCTCCACTGCGCCGCAGACCTTCAGTTCTCCGGTTTCGTGGAGGATGCGCTCCGTCAGCGTGGTCTTTCCCGCGTCAATGTGGGCGATGATGCCGATGTTTCGGATGGAATCATCTGGCAGGCCCATGGACGAGCGGGAAAGGCGCCTCGCCCGCCCTGGCTTCCGTCGGCGGGGAGAGGGGGGAAAGGTTCGGGGGATCCGTCCACCCGCGTGACGGAAGGAAGGAGCGGGAGGGGACGGGACGCCAAGGCGCCCGCCGGAAGACCGGCGGACGCGCTGCTGGCTGCCCGGGCCCTTGATTTCCGGCGGCGGCCTTCAGGGCCGTTCCGCCGGGGGTGGGGCGCCGGGCGGGGGATGGAAGTCCTAGCGGAAGTGGGCGTACGCCTTGTTGGCGTTGGCCATGCGGTGCACATCGTCCCGCTTCTTGATGGTGTTGCCGGTGTTGTTGTAGGCATCCATCAGCTCGGCGGCCAGGGCGTGGCAGGTATCCATGCCCTTGCGGCTGCGGGAGTAGGTCACCAGCCAGCGCATGGCCAGGGCGACCTGGCGGCCGGCGGGGACTTCCAGGGGAACCTGGTAGGTGGCGCCACCCACGCGGCGGCTCTTGACCTCCAGGCGGGGCTTGGCATTCTCCAGAGCCTGCAGGAAGAGATCCAGGGGCTCCACATCGCTCTTCCGCTCCTTCAGCAGATCGAACGCGCCATACACGATGGACTGGGCAGTGGACTTCTTGCCGCAGAGCATGATGGTATTGATCAGCCGGGCAACCAGCTCGTTGTTGTAGCGCACGTCGGGGATCAGGGTGCGCTTTTCAGCCTGACGTCTTCTCATGGTCTTATGCTGTCTTAATCGGGATTATTTCTGACGCTTACTTCTTCTTCTTGGCGTCGGCGGCACCGGGCTTCGGGCGTTTCACACCGTACTTGGAGCGCCCGCGGCGCCGCTTGTCCACACCCAGAGTATCCAGCTTGCCCCGGACCACGTGATAGCGCACACCAGGCAGGTCGCGGACACGTCCGCCGCGGACCAGCACCACGCTGTGTTCCTGGAGGTTGTGGCCCTCGCCGCCGATGTAGGCGGTCACTTCCTGGCCATTGGTCAGGCGGACACGGCAGACCTTACGGAGAGCGGAGTTGGGCTTCTTGGGGGTGCGGACGGTCACCAGCATGCAGACACCGCGGCGCTGGGGGCACTTGTCCAGGGCGCGCACGCGGCTCTTGGCGGGCTTCACGGAGCGTCCCTTGCGGATCAACTGATTGATAGTAGGCATTCAGCAGATTTCCTGAGTTTTGTATAGTAGGGAGACAAAAAGGGGGTGGGAAGAAAATGCAGACGCTTAATATAGCGGGGATTCAAGTCATTGCAAGCCATTGCCCCCACATTCCCCTCCTGTCCGGTTTCGTCAGGAAACGTGGGGCGGGGCTACTCCCCCTCCCCCTCCTGTCCGTGACGCGTAGGGTCTGGGCGGCGATGCTTGAGGGCGAGGCTGCGGCGTCGCTTTTCCTCCCTCCGGGCCCTTTTCTGGGCGGGAGGCACGCGGGTTTTTTGTCGGGCCTTGGGGGCGACGGCGGCCCTTTCGGCCATTTCCTCCAGCCGTTGCCGGGCGGCGAGGCGGTTTCTCTGCTGGCTTCGCCATTCACTGGCGGAGATGACCACCCATCCCTCCCGGGTCATCCACCGTCGGCAGAGGGCGGCCATGCGTTGCTTTTCCTCGGGAGAGAGGGCGCGGCTTCCCCACAGGTGCCATCGGAGGACGACGGCGCTGTCGGAGGTATTGACCCCCTGTCCTCCGGGGCCGGAGGCATGGGTGGCCTGGAAGAGCAATTCATCCAGGGGAATCCGCATTCTTCTGCAATGGTGTTCCCTTTGTTTTATGGAATTGGGAAGCGTCGGGGAAGCGTCGGGGAAGCCCGTCTGCCGGGGGGACTCCGGCCGTCCTGCCTGGGGAGACAAAAAAACTGCCCGGGGCACAGGGGGTGTGCGCGGGCAGTTCCATGGCTTCCCGGCGTTGCCGGGCAGGTGGCCGTCAAGTTACTTCTTCTTGCAGCCGCACTTCTTGCCGGAGCAGGCCTTGCCGCCATTGAACTTGGCAGCCTCTTCCTTGCTGACGAAGCGGGTCAGGTTGCGGCCATCAGCGGTCTTGGCCTTGAAGGCGGAACGGCCATTGTCATAGGTGACGCACTCGAGAACTTCGGCTTCCACGGACTTGCGGGTCTTCACATCCCAGAACGTAGATTTCATGTGGGGAACCTCTTGCTAAAGGGGCATGCTTGTTAATCTCCAGGCCGCCGGAAGTGACGACTGGATGGAATCCAGAGAATGCCACAGCCAGTGGCACCGAGGAAACTTTATTGCATAACTTCCATTTTTTCAAGCAAAACAAAGGGAGTTATGGATTTTTTTCACGCTTTTCCCCATATTTTTTGAAAAAAAGCGGGGAAGGAAGGGATTTCCGCCGGGAATCCTCCCCCTTCCGCCCCTCCCCCGGGGACGTCGGAAAGGAGGGGCCTTTCCGTCCCGTCCTGCAGGCCTTGGGACTCTTCCCGTCTTGATATTAGATTATGTGCTTTTCCCGTCCCGTCCCGTCCCCTGTCCCCCTGCTTCCGCGACGGATTCATCCCCTCCCATGGACTGCATCCACATTCAAGGCGCCTGCCAGCACAACCTGAAGAACCTGACCCTGGACATTCCCAGGAACAAGCTGGTGGTCATCACCGGTCCCAGCGGTTCCGGGAAATCCTCCCTGGCCTTCGACACCATTTATGCCGAGGGGCAGCGCCGCTATGTGGAGAGCCTGTCCGCCTATGCGCGGCAGTTCCTGGACCGTCTGGGCAAGCCCCTGGTGGAGCATATCAGCGGCCTTTCCCCCGCCATTGCCATCGAGCAGCGGGTGGCGGGCACTTCCCCCCGCTCCATCGTGGCCACCACCACGGAGATCTACGACTATCTCCGTCTCCTCTACGCCCATCTCGGCACGGCCCACTGTCCCAAATGCGGGCGGGAAATCACCAGCCAGAGCGCGGAGAGGATCTGCCAGCATCTCCTGGAGCGTCCCGCCGGCCAGAAGATGATGCTCCTGGCCCCCTATGTCCGGGGGAAGAAGGGAGAGCATTGGGAACTGCTGGAGCAGATGCGGAAGGACGGATTTTCCCGGGGCTTTGCCGACGGCGCCGTCTTTTCCCTGGACGAGGCGCCGAAGCTGGAGAAAACCCGTCGCCACACCCTGGCGGCGGTGGTGGACCGCCTGATCTCCGGGAAGCTGGAGCGCGGGCGACTCAACGACTCCGTGGAAACCGCCCTGAAGCATGGCAAGGGCCTCCTTTGCGTCCTCTGGGAGGATCCCGCCTCCCCGGGAAACTGGCAGGAGGAGTGGATCAGCGAAAATCTTGCCTGCCCGGACTGCGGCCTCTCCTTCGGGGAGCTGGCCCCCCGGAACTTCTCCTTCAACTCCCCCTTTGGCGCCTGCCCGGGCTGCGACGGCCTGGGAAAGCACCTGACCTTCGCCCCGGAGAATGTGGTTCCCGATCCCTCCCTCTCCCTGCGCAACGGCGCCGTGCCCCTGTGGCGGCGGGGCCCCCGGTTCGTCATCACCTTATATAACCACTATCTGCGCTGTCTGGCGGCCCACTACGGCTTCTCCCTCTCCACCCCCTGGAAAAAACTCCCCGAGGAAATCCGGGAGATGCTCCTCCACGGCTCGGGCGAGACCGTCATCACCTTCGACTACTGGGAACGGGGCAAAATCCACGAGTGGCGCAAGCCCTTCGAGGGCATCATTCCCAATCTGGAGCGTCGTCTGAAGGAGACGGACAACGAGGAGCTGCGGGCGCGGCTGGAGGAGGCCTCCATCTACGAGGAGTGCGGACAGTGCCACGGGGCCCGCCTGAAGCCCGAATACCTGGCCGTCACCCTGGGTGGCCTGAACATCAGCCAGTTCTGCGCCCTCTCCATCGACGGGGCCCTGGACTTCCTGGACAAACTCTCCCTGACACCCGCCCAGCTCCAGGTGGGCCAGGAACTCCTGAAGGAAATCCGGAGCCGTCTGGGATTCCTCAAGACCGTGGGACTCAACTACCTCACCCTCAACCGGGAAAGCGGAACCCTCTCCGGCGGGGAATCCCAGCGCATCCGCCTGGCCAGCCAGATCGGCTCCGGACTGGTGGGCGTCCTCTACATCCTGGACGAACCCTCCATCGGATTGCATCAGCGGGACAATGACCGGCTCCTGGAAAGCCTGAAAAACCTGCGGAACCTGGGCAACACCGTGGTGGTGGTGGAACACGACCTGGATACCATGAGGGCGGCCGACCACATTGTGGACCTGGGGCCCGGCGCCGGCCGCAACGGAGGCGCCATCATGGCCCAGGGAACCCCGGAGGAGGTGGCCGCCACCCCGGGAAGCCTCACCGGCGACTTCCTCTCCGGGCGCCGCAGCATCCCCGTCCCCCCCCAGCGTCGTCCCGGCAATGGGAAATTCCTCACCATCCGGGGAGCCCGGGAGCACAACCTGAAGAATCTGACGGTGAAGATTCCCCTGGGGGTGCTGTGCTGCATCACCGGGGTTTCCGGCTCCGGGAAATCCACCCTGGTGAACCACGTTCTGCGCCCCGCCCTCTGCCGTCATCTGGGGCTGAAGGACATTCCCGTCGGGGCCTGCCAGGGGGTGGAAGGCATGGAGAACGTGGACAAGCTCATCGTCATCGACCAGAGCCCCATCGGGAAGACACCCCGCTCCAACCCCGCCACCTACACCGGGCTCTTCGACCTCATCCGACAGGTCTTCGCCATGACCCCCGATGCCAAACTCCGGGGATACAGCCAGGGCCGCTTCTCCTTCAATGTCAAGGGAGGACGCTGCGAGGAATGCCGGGGCGACGGCATCAAGAAAATCGAGATGCAGTTTCTGCCGGATGTCTATGTTCCCTGCGAACAGTGCCACGGCAAACGCTACAACGAGGAAACCCTCAACGTGCGCTTCAAGGGACGGAACATCTCCGAGGTCCTGGAAATGACTGTCAACGAGGCCTGCGAATTCTTCTCCTCCCACCCCCGGCTGCTGCGGAAACTGGAAACCCTGCGGGACGTGGGCCTGGGCTACCTCCATCTGGGACAGCCCGCCACCACCCTCTCCGGCGGCGAGGCCCAGCGGGTCAAACTGGCCACGGAACTCTCCCGCCGCCCCCAGGGACACACCCTCTATCTCCTGGACGAACCCACCACCGGACTCCACCTCTCCGACATCCAACAGCTCCTCCATGTGCTGGAATCCCTGCGGGACCAGGGAAATTCCATCCTGGTCATCGAGCACAATCTGGATGTCATCAAGACGGCGGACTGGCTGGTGGACCTGGGGCCGGAGGGAGGCGACCAGGGCGGCACGCTGGTGGCCTCAGGCACCCCGGAGCAGGTGGCCCGCTGCCGTTCCTCCTACACCGGCAAATATCTCAAGCCGCTGCTTTCCCCCCGGGAGAGCAAGGCCCGTCCCTCTTCCCCTCAAGCCTAATTCCCCCTCCCCATGCCCTCTTTCTCCGAAGAAATCCAAAGACGGCGCACCTTCGCCATCATCTCCCACCCCGACGCCGGCAAGACCACCCTGACGGAAAAGTTGCTGCTCTACGGCGGAGCCCTTCAGGAGGCCGGATCCGTCCGGGCCAAGAAGAACCAGAAAAGCACCACCAGCGACTGGATGGACCTGGAGCGGGAACGGGGAATCTCCATCTCCTCCACCGTCCTCCAATTCGAGTACCGGGGATACTGCATCAATCTCCTGGACACTCCCGGACACCGGGACTTCTCCGAGGACACCTACCGGGTGCTCACCGCCGTGGACTCCGTCATCATGGTCATTGACGCCGGCAAGGGCATTGAGGAGCGCACCCGGAAACTCTTCGAGATCTGCCGTCTCCGGGGCATTCCCATCTTCACCTTCATGAACAAGATGGACCGCCCCGCCCGGAATCCCCTGGAACTGCTGGACGACATCGAGAAGACCCTGGGGCTGGGCGTCTTCCCGGTCACCTGGCCCCTGGGAGACGGGCCGGACTTCAAGGGGGTCTACGACCGCCTGACCCACAAACTCCATCTCTTCGTGAACCAGGGCCACGGCGCCGCCAGGGCCGCCTCCCAGACCACCGGCCCCCAGGACCCTATGCTGGAAGAAATCCTGCCCCCCACCATGCTGAAGGAATGGCGGGACCAGATCGAACTGCTCTCCCTGGCAGGCGAAGAATTTGACGACGAACTGGTCTCCTCCGGAGAGCTGACCCCTATCTTCTTCGGCTCCGGGATCAACAACTTCGGCGTCCAGCTCCTGCTGGACTACTTCGTGGAGCACGGAATGCCTCCCCTGCCCCGGAAATCCTCCCTGGGAGAAATCTCCCCGGAGCGCACCGACTTCTCCGGCTTCATCTTCAAGATCCAGGCCAACATGGACCCCAACCACCGGGATTCCATGTCCTTTGTGCGGGTCTGTTCCGGGCAGTTCGTGAAGGACATGACAGTCCCCAATCCCCGGGGAGGACGCCCCCTGCGCCTTTCCTATCCCCAGAAGCTCTTCGGCCAGGGGCGGGATTCCATCGAGACCGCCTATCCCGGGGACATTGTGGGGCTGGTGAGCCACGGGAGTTTCCGCATCGGAGACACCCTCACCACCATTCCCGGCCTGGTCTACAACGAGATTCCCCGTTTTGCCCCGGAGGTCTTCTGCTTCCTGCGGAATGCCGCCCCCTCCAAATACAAGCAGTTCACCGAAGGGCTGGAGCAGCTTCTCAACGAGGGCGCCATCCAGGTCTTCCATCTCCACAGCGATGTCAACCGCGCTCCCCTGCTGGGGGCGGTGGGACAGCTGCAGTTCGAGGTGGTGAAGCACCGCATGGAAACGGAATACAACGCCGAAGTGCGGCTGGAGGAAACCCCCTTCACCCAGATCCGGTGGCTGGCCAACCGGGAAGACGGGGAAAAGTTCCGGGGCACCTACCTGGGCAGCAATGTCCGCCTGGGCATGGACTACGAGGAACTCCCCGTGCTCCTCTTCCCCGATGCCTGGGCCGTCAACTATTTCCAGGAAAAGAACCCGGAAATTCCCCTGCTCTCCCATTCCCCCCTCCAGGGAGAAAGCATCTGACCCGCCGCCATGCCCCGACTCCGTGCCGACCAGCTCGCCATGCGCCTGGGGCTCTGCGCCTCCCGGGCCCTGGCCCAGCGCCTGATCCAGGAAGGAAAAATCCGCCTGCCAGACGGCACGCCCCTCCGGAAATGCGGACAGCTCCTGGACCAGGAAACGGTCCTGATCCTGGAATCCCCGCCTCAATATGTCTCCCGGGGAGCGGAAAAACTGCTGGGGGGGCTGGCCGCCTTTCATCCTCCCGTGGAGAACCAGGTGGCCCTGGACCTGGGGGCTTCCACCGGAGGCTTCACCGATGTTCTTCTTCAGCATGGGGCCAGGCGGGTCTATGCCGTGGATGTGGGACATGGGCAGCTCCACGAAAAACTCCAGGGGGATCCCCGGGTCATCTCTCTGGAGGGAATCAATGCCCGGGATCTCACCGCCACTCTCGTCCCCGAGCCCATTCAACTGCTGGTGGGGGACGTCTCCTTTATTTCCCTGACCCTGGTGCTGCCGCCCTGTGCCCCGCTGCTTTCCCCCGGCGCCTGGATGGTGGTCCTGGTGAAACCCCAATTCGAGGCGGGACGGGAGGCCATCGGCTCTCAGGGCGTGGTGCGCAGCGAGACGGTGCGGCGGCAATGCGTCAAGAAAATCCAGGACTTTGCCCGGGAAACCCTGGGCTGGATTCCCCTGGGGGCCGTCCCTTCCCCTATTCTGGGACCCAACGGCAATCAAGAATATCTGGCCGCCTTCCGAACCCCGGAAGGATAAGACTGCCCTTTTATTTTCGGGAGCCCCACATTTTTGGCCATATATATTATTGTAACTAGTTGATTATCAAGTAGTTATATAATAATCCACCCCAAAGGTTCCCGCTGCGCATCCCCCACAGGAGCACAGAAGGTATCCTGGGGAAATCTTGGCGCTGCCTCCCCCCCGCTTGCAGGGGATTTTCCGGGAAATAAAAAAGCCCCGGAGGAGAGGATCACTCTCGCCACGGGGTGAAAAATGGTATGCCCGGCAGGGATCGAACCTGTAACCTTCAGCTCCGGAGGCTGACGCTCTATCCAATTGAGCTACGGGCACACGCAAAATCGGAAAACGCCATACCATAGCGCCATTCCTCCGTTCTGCAAGGAGGAAGCCGCGCTTTTCCGCCTTCTCCCCCACTCCCGGGAGGCGCGGGGGAGAGAGAGAAGAGAAGCCTAGCGCTGTCCCGGCGGGGGAGGAGGCATCATGCCGCCATTACGCCCTCCCCCAGGTCCCCCCGGAAAGCCCCCGGAGAGGGGCATCACCGAAAGAATCTCCTGCACTCCTTCCGTCAGGGAGATGCTATCCGTTCCCAGGCGATTTCCCAGATCCTCCAGCAGGATTTCCTGCACGGCACCCCGCATTTCCATAAGGGAGCGGAGCTGTTCTCTCCGATCCGGGCCGCCAGGGCCGTCATTCTCCTCCATATCCGTCAAAAGATCCTGGAAATTTCGGAGGGTTTCCTGCTGTTCGGCAGACAAACGCCGGGTATCCACAGAGGCGAGTAGCTGTTCTCGCCGCAGCCGTTGTTCTTGGCGTCGTTCTTCCCATTCCTGAAGCCTCTGCTGGAAACGTTCATAGGCTTCAGGATCCTTCTCCTTCAGCTCCTCCATATTGGGCGGCCCACCACGAGTTCCGCGACGCCGGTCATCCCTTCGTCCTCCCTCTTGGGACTCTTGCAGGGCAAAGTTCTGCTCCATCTGTTGACGCAAGGCGCGGTTTTCCTTCTCCAATTTCTCCACGTAAGCCGTCAGCCCCTGGATTTCCTCCTGGGCATCCAGACCCTGCTCCGGGCGATACACGGGCTCCGCCACCGGGATATCGGAGATCACGGCAACCGGCTGGGATTTCTTCGCCTCCTCCAGTTCCCCAAGGACATCCTGGTAAGAGCGATAGGCATAGAATCCAAAGACAAGGCTACCAACGGAGAGGAGGATGGTGAAAACCAGAAGGCCCCCCAAGAGGCGATTTCGTTCCATGGCGTTCTGTAAGAATGGGTGAAAAGGAAACAAACAAGACAAAAAAGGGGCAACCCTCCCCGCGGGGGGAGGATTTTCGGGGGATAAACGCAACGGACGTCCCTTTATTGTCTGGTGGTTCCCGGGAAAGGGAAGGCGGAGCAGAGGGGATTTCTCCCGCCCTGCCCCGCCAGGCTTTCTTCCCCCCTATGAAAGCGCCACCCGAGCGTCAGTCATCGAAGGTGACGTGAAGCAGCACACCCCAGCCGGGCTGGATGATGTTGCTGTCCGCCGGCTTGCGGTTGAAGTCGATTTCGTACTTCTCCCCCTGGGCGTGGACCCGCGCCTTGGCGGACGGATTCCGCCAGACGGGGACGCATTCCACCGGCTCCTCCAGGTTCTTGTTCACGATGATCACCCAGCGGCTTCCGTCCTCCTCGTGGGTGAACTCGCCCACCAGCCAGTTTCCGCTGCCGCCCATGGTCTGGATCAGGCTGTCCTTGTCGGGGCCGGGCACCCGTTCGTCGGTTTCCGGCTTGGTGCTTCCGAAGTGGTAGACCCGATCGGAGCGGAGATGATTCAGCACGTGGGCATAGTTTTGGACGGTGCGGTTCACCAGTCGCATGTCATACCAGACCTGAGTGCGGTTGAAGAAGGGATCCAGGGGGGCGTTGTGCCAGCCGGGGCGGTCGGAGGGGAGATAGGTGAACCAGGAGATGCCCTTGGCGCCGTAGGCCAGGCCGCTGAAGACCTGGTAGGCCATGTTCACCAGGTTCGGGGTGGCATAGTAGCGGTGCTGAATGCCCAGAACGCAATACCACCACTTCTTGCCGTTCTCCAGGGCGGCCTTCCGATGGATCTCCATGCAGCTGTGCATAGTGGTGCGGATGTAGCCGCTGGCGTAGAAGTTGTACTGGTCGAAGCCGCTGACGGGATAGGGGCCCTGGAAGACCTTGCGGGTATACTCCTCGTAGGTAAGGGGCTCGTAGTGATAGGGCTGGGTGCTGTTGGAGAAGAGGTTCACATAAGGAATCTTCCCGGGATCCAGCTCCATCAGCAAGGCCCCCATCTGAGCGAGCCCGTCCAGCTCCGCCGTCTCCGGCTCGTCCTTCATGTAGTATCCCAGGACCGTGGGATTGTTTCTGTACTTCTCCACCACGGGGGTGACGTCCTTCCGCCACTGCTCCACATCAGGGTTCTTCCAATCCCGGTTGCTCATGGCCGCGGGGTCAAAGTAGAGGACCTGCAGGCCCGCCTTCCCCGCCGCCTCGATCTGCGCGTCCGTGGAGGCGAAGCCGGCGATGGAGATGCCACAGTCCTTCATCTCCTCGTAGAAGGCCACATCGTCCTGGCGATGCCTGGCGCTGCCCACCCATCCCCAGGCCATGATGGGAAAGGTCTCCTCCGCCAGGAGGGCGCCACACAACACGCAGGAAAGAAGCAGGAAAATGCGTTTCATCATAAGAAGGACGGGACTAAGGGAGGCTTTACAACACAGGGAAAACACAAAAATCCAGAAAGGGAAAGAGGCGTTGGGCCAGAACGGGAATCCCCTCCCCCGAAAAAGATCCCGGACTACCGGTTATCCCGTTCCCGCAGGAAGACATCCCGGGAACTGTTCTCCAGCTTTGGCGGCTCCTTCTCCTTCCGCGCAGGCTGGCTAGGTCCCGGTTTGGGAGCAGGCTTCTCCACTTTAGGCGGCTTGGGAGCAGGCTTCTCCACCTTGGAAGGCTTGGAGGGGACGGGCTTGGGGGCGGGCTTCTCCACCTGGGAGGGGGCGGGCTTGGGGGCGGGTCTCACCACCAC
>JAEDNW010000072.1:0-12645 GCA_016302315.1 Lentisphaeria bacterium | reverse complement strand
CTCAGACGGAGGAGAAGCCTCAGACGGAGGAGAAGCCTCAGACGGAGGAGAAGCCCCAGGCGGAGGAGCAGCCCCAGGCGGAGGAGAAGAAGCCCTCTTTGGAGGAGCAGTTGGCGGAGATGAAGGGGAATTATCTTCGCTCTCTGGCCGAGCTGGAGAATTACCGGAAGCGGATGGCCAGGGAGATGAACGAACTCCGGGAGAGCACCCGCCATCGCACCATTACCGAAGTGCTGGGCATCTATGATCTTCTGCAGATGGCGGTGGATGCCGCCAGGAACGCCCAGGATGTGAGTTCCCTGCGTCAGGGTGTGGAGATGACCTTCGGGGAGTTGAAGCGTACTCTGAGCGGTCTTGGCGTGGAGGCGGTGGAGGCCCTGGACCAGGCTTTTGATCCTGCCTGCCATCAGGCGGTGGGCATGGAGGCCAGCGACGAGGTCCCCGAGGGCAATGTGCTGCGCCAGTGGAAGCCGGGCTTCCGCATTGGCGGGAAGCTGGTGCGCCCCGCTGTGGTGATCGTTTCCAAGGGGCCGGAGAAGCCGCCGGCGGAGGAGGCCGGGAAAGGGGAGAGCCCTGTTGTTCCCGGGGAGGAGACCGCTTCCCCCGCAGAGGAGAAGTAGCATTTCTTCATCAGGGGGAGGAGGAATCAGACCATGAGCGACAGCAAAGATTTTTACACCGTCCTAGGAGTCTCCAGGACTGCCTCTGCCGATGAGCTGAAGAAGGCGTATCGCCGTTTGGCCATGCAGTATCACCCGGATCGCAATCCGGGGGATAAGGAGGCGGAGGAGAAGTTCAAGGAAGTGAACAACGCCTACCAGGTCCTCAGCGACCCGGAGAAGCGGCAGCGCTACGACGCCATGGGCCACGAGGCCTACACCCGGGGCGGAGCTGCCGGCCCCGGCGGCCCCGGCGGTGTGGATCCCAATGACTTTTTCAGCCAGTTCTTCGGCGGCCGCGGTGGCGGCGTGGATTTCGACCTGGGAGATATCTTCGAGGGCTTCGGCGGAGGCGGCCGGGGACGCAGCGCCCGGAACGCCCCCCAGAGAGGCAAGGATCTCCTCTATACCCTCTCCCTGGAATTCGAGGAGACGGTCTTCGGCGGAAATAAGACCATCAAGGTGCCCCATCGGGTGCAATGCCCCCATTGCCATGGACAGGGCGGAGAACCCGGCAGCAAAGTCCAGACCTGCCCCGATTGCCACGGCCGTGGACAGGTCAATCAGTCTGCCGGATTCTTCAGTGTGTCCACGCCCTGCCGTCGCTGCCATGGCACCGGAAAAATCATGGAAAAGCCCTGTCACCAGTGCCGGGGCATCGGGGTGATGGAGAAGGTGGACGAATTGACCATCAACATCCCCGCCGGCATCAATTCCGGCGAACGGCTGCGTCTCAACGGCGAAGGGGATGCCGGGATCTTGGGCGGTCCCAGCGGTGACCTCTACGTGGAAATGGAGGTGAAACCCAGCGACGTCTTTGAACGCCGGGGAAATGATCTCTTCTGCGAGGTCCCCATCCCCATCACCACCGCTATCCTGGGTGGCCCGGTACAGGTCCCCACCATCACGGGAATGGAGCAACTGGATATCCCCGCCGGCACCCAGACGGGTACGACCCTCCGGGTCCGCCGAAAGGGTATGCCCAGCCCCCGGGGAACAGGACGGGGCGACGAATATGTCCGCATCCGGGTGGAGGTGCCCCGCAGCCTCTCCTCCGACCAGAAGAAGAAACTCCGGGAGTTCGCCAGCCTCTCCTTCGATGCCTCCCAATATCCAGAGGGAGCCGCCTTCCAGAAGAGGGCGAAGAAGTGGGATCTGAAATAGACCCACACAGAGAACACAGAGGTTGAAACACAGAGAGCACGGAAGCGCCTGCGGCGCACAGAGAGCACAGGGGAGGGCTGTTTTTGGGGGGCGTCCCGGTCGAAGGTTCCCCGCGGCCTTGTGGTTCCCGGGAGACGCCCGGGGAAAAATGCCCTGGCGGGCCCCCTCTCTCCCTGGCTTCCCCGTGATCCACTTCCCGGGCGGCCACGCCCGCCCAGGCCCGCCCCCCCGCAAATTCTTTATTGGAAATAAGTCCTAGAATTCTAGAATCTCCCCCGCTGGGGGGATGGGAGGAAGATCCTCCTGAACCCCGTAGGGGTGGGAGGATCGCTAGACGGGGGTGAAGGGAGGCCCGAGGGCCGACCGAAACCCCCGGCAAGGTCAAAATATGAAGCCGAACCCCGTAGGGGTGGGAGGCACGGAATCGACGGGGGTGAAGCGTGGCGAGCCCCCCCCCGGAATCTGCGGTCCACTTCAGAGGACACAGAGATGCCCTGCGGCGCACAGGTCGGGCACGGAGGGTGGCGGTTTCTCTAGAATCTCTAGCTTTCTAGCTTTCTAGATTTCCCCCCCTTTGGGATATTCAGCGGCAAGATGTCGTCTAGTCCTCGCAGCCTAGCCAGCCCATGGTGGGGTGGAGGAAGGGGCGGAACCAGCGGCTCTTGTGGGTGTTGTAGTTCTCGTCGAAGGCGCCCTTGTTCAGGTTGGTGACGGAGGTGTCGGGGAGCAGGACATTGCACAGTCCGTCATGGCGGCGGGAGGTGGCGTAGTAGGCGGTTTCGCTATCTTCCCGGCAGAGGACGTTCCAGCCCTGGAAGATGGTCATGCTATCCCAGGTGATGGTGGTGGACATGGTGTCGGGGCCATCGGCCACCATCACAGGAGTTTCCCCGTTCTTGCACTGATTGAGCAGTGTGGTGAGCTTTATGGGGGTGTTGTTGTGATTTTCCTGCTGATAGCCGTAGGTGCTGTAGTTCCAAGTGTAGTTGCAGGAGTTCTGGATTTCTCCCCAGTTGCTTCCCGTGAAGGGGGAGGGCTTTCCTGCGGCGGGGCAGCGGAAGACCTTCCAGGGGAGATTGTTGGATCTCACCATCCAGGCCATCCAGGGAACATTGCCGCCCCACTCGTCATTCTTGAGGTAGTACGAGGGATAGTAGTCGTCGTAATCCTGGTTGTAAATGGCCACCGCCAGACCCATCTGCTTCATGTTATTGACGCAGGAGATGGCCCGGGCCTTGGCGCGCGCCTTGGAGAGGGCGGGCAGCAACATAGCGGCCAGGATGGCGATGATGGCGATGACAACAAGAAGCTCGATGAGGGTAAAGGATTTTTTCATAGGGAGGTTGCTAGGGAAGAGTCGAATGCTTGTGTGGAGGAAAGTGTAGGAAAAAAGTGGGAAAAATCAAGGGGAATGGAGGAAAGAAAAACGCCTCCCCTTTCCCGTAGAGAGGGAAGGAAAGGCGTGGAATGGTACCCCCGGGCGGAGTCGGACCGCCGACCAATGGTTTAGGAAACCACTGCTCTATCCACTGAGCTACGGGAGCGAAAATTTTTTTGTAACTACCTTATTTGCAAGGAGTTACAAAGATTGGCAGATGGTGATGGCCGCCACGCCGACGATATCTTCCGCGGAGCAGCCCCGGGAGAGGTCGGAGACGGGGAGAGCCAGTCCTTGGAGGATGGGGCCGTAGGCTTGGGCGCCGGCCAGGCGCTGGACCAGCTTGTAGCAGATGTTTCCGCTGTTGAGGTCGGGGAAGACCAGGATGTTGGCGGTGCCGTTGAGGGAGCCGCCGGGAGCCTTCTGGGCGGCCACCTTGGGCACCAGGGCGGCGTCGGCCTGGAGTTCACCGTCCACCACGGCGTCGATCTTTTCCTCGGCCACCCGCTGGGCGCACTTTCCGGCGGCCACCACCATCTTCTCGATGATGGGGTCGGAGGCGCTTCCCTTGGTGGAGCAGCTGAGGAAGGCCACCCGGGGCTGCTTGTCCAGGAGCTGGCGGCAGGTCTTCATGGTGGCCAGGGCGATGTCCACCACGCCGTCGGCGTCGGGGTTGATGTTCACGCCGCAGTCGGCGAAGAGGAGGGTTTCCTCGCCGTTGGGGGCGGGGGTCTTCAGATCCATGATGAAGCAGGAGGAGGCGCTCTTGATGCCGGGGGCGGTGCCGATGCAGTGGAAGGCGCTGCGGAGCATGTCGGCGGTGGAGGCGATGGAGCCGGCCACCATGGCGTCACCCTTGCCGCTCTTCAGCATCAGGTTGGCAAAATAGAGGCGGTTCTGCACCTGCTGACGGGCCTTTTCGGGGGTCATGCCCTTGGCCTTGCGGCGCTCGTAGAGGAGGTTGGCCAGCTCCTCCAGGAGGGGGGAGGTGGTCCAGTCCAGCACTTCCACATCCAGTCCCTGGAAGACGGAGGTGTCGGGGAGTTCCGCAGGGGTGGCCAGCACCACCACCTTTGCCATCTTCTTTTCGCCGATGATCTTCGCGGCCTGGATCACCCGGGGATCCTGTCCCTCGGGGAGCACCAGAGTCTTGTATGCGGCGGTGGCCTTGGCCATCAGGTTCTCAATGAGAGTCGCCATGACGTGGATTCTTCCTTACGCTTCAATGGGGGTTGTGTTCGGGGAAATAAGGGAGGGGGAGAGGGGGTATGTGAGGCCCTGGGCTAGCCCTCCACGATGCGTGCGGTTTCCATGGCGATCATCAGCTCCTCGTTGGTGGGAGTGACCACCGCCTTGAAGGCGGAATCCGCCGTGGAGATCACCGTCTCCTTGCCGCGGCAGGCGTTGGCGGCCTCGTCCAGCCGGCTGCCCAGAGGCGCTAGGGCCTTCACGATGTCCGCCCGGGTCTCGTAGGAGTTTTCACCGATGCCGCCGGTGAAGAGGATGGCGTCCACGCCGCCCAGCAGGAGGTAGTATCCGCCGATGTAGTGGATCAGGCGGTGGAGGAAGAGGTCATAGGCGGTGGCGGCGTCCTGGTCTCCGTTGGCCCGGAGCTCCCGGATGTCCCGCATGTCGCTGGATTTGCCGGAGACGCCCAGGAAGCCGGACTTCTTGTTCAGGAGGGTGTCCACCTCCTGGGGGGAGAGTCCGGCCTGGAGCTGGAGGAAGGTGACCACGGCGGCGTCCACGTCACCGGAGCGGGTGCCCATGACCAGTCCGGCCAGGGGAGTCAGTCCCATGGTGGTGTCCACCACTTTTCCGCCCTTGACGGCGCAGAGGCTGGAGCCGTTGCCCAGGTGGCAGGAGATGACCCGGGCCTTCTGGGGATCCAGGCCCAGGAACTCGCAGACCCGGCCGTAGACATACTTGTGGCTGGTGCCGTGGAAGCCGTATTTCCGCACGCCGTACTTCTTGTAGTATTCCTGGGGGATGGCGTAGAGGTAGGCCTGGGGCTCCATGGTCATGTGGAAGGCGGTGTCGAAGACCGCCACATTGGGGATGCCGGGGAAGTTCTTCTCGCAGGCCTCGATGCCTCCCAGGTTGGCGGGATTGTGGAGGGGGCCCAGGACGAAGCACTTCCGGATGCTTGCCTTCACCGCCTCGTCCACTAGGATGGGCTGGGTGAATTCCATGCCGCCGTGGAGGACCCGGTGGCCGATGGCCTTGATCTCGGAGAGGTCGGCGATGACGCCCACCTGGGCATCGGTCATCTTGGCGCAGATGGGGGCCAGGGCATCGCTGTGTCCCTGGATCTGGAGGGGTTCCTCCACCTTCTGCCCCTTGGCCTGATAGGTCAGCTTCGTGCCCTCCATGCCAATTCTTTCCACCAGTCCCTTGCAGAGCACAGAGTGGTCCGCCATGTCGAAGAGGGTGAATTTCAGGGAGGAACTGCCGGAATTGATAACCAGGACTTTCAAGGGAGTGATCTCCAAAGAAAAAGGGTGATGGAAAAAAAGGGGGGGAAGGGCGAAAAACGAGGGCGTACTATAATCCCGGGGGACGCCCCCGCCCTCCCTCCCGGGGAAGAAAAGGAGGCCGGGAAGGGGGCGGGAAAAGGGGGCGGAAGTGCCCTTCCCCGGGGAAGGTGCCGCCGGGAAATCCTACTTCAGGAAGATCTCAATGACCGGGGTGATCTGGGGCGGCTGGATCACCGGGAGCTCCAGGGCCACATCCCCCTCCGGGCACTGGGCATGGAGGGCGGCGTTGACTTCCTTGCTGTTCTCCCGGAAGAGCACCTCGCTGCCGTCGTGGAGGAACTGGGCGTAGCGGATCTTCCCCGCCATCTTCGGCAGCAGGACGTGCTTGTAGGGCCAGTTCATCAGGTGGAGATAGAGACGGCGGGTCTCGGGGTTGTAGGTGTAGCGGCAGTCCCGGGGCTCCGGGAACTCCGCCGGGGCGGCGCCGCAGCCGTAGATGGAGCGGCTGTTGTACTTCATCCACTGGGCATAGGCCCCCAGGCATTCCATGGCCCGGCTGTCCAGGTAGCCTCGGCTGGTGGGGCCCACGTTCATGAGGACATTGCCATTCCGGGAGACGTGGTTGATGAGAAGGTCGATGCACTGCTTCCCGCTCTTCCAGGTCATCTCGTCCCGGAAATATCCCCAGGAGCCGGAGAAGGTATGGCATCCTTCCCAGACGGCGGGGCGTCCCAGCTCGTCGTTCATGGGGGCGTCGGGGGTATATTGCTCGGGGGTGACGATGTCTCCGTCGCCGGGGAGATCCAGGCGGTTGTTGAGGATGATGTTGGGCTGGAGGGAGCGCACCAGCTTCACCATCTCCTCGGATTCCCAGTCCTCGTGGCCCTTGCCGTCCCAGCTGCTGCGTTCGGGGTGTCCCTTCCCCCAGATTTCCCCGGGGGTTCCGGGCTTGGGCTTGTAGGAGAAGTCGAACCAGAGGATGTCCACCTTTCCGTAGTTAGTGAGCAGTTCGGTGACCTGGTCCCGCATATACTGGGCATAGCGTCGCATATCCCGTCCCTGGTTCAGGGCGGCGCGGTCGGGCCGGTTACGGAGGGGGTGGCATTCATCCACGGTGAAATCGGGGTGATGCCAGTCCAGGAGGGAGTAGTAGAATCCCACATGGAGTCCCTCGGCCCGGAAGGCATCCACGATTTCCCGGAGGGCGTCCCGTCCGAAGGGGGTGTTGGTGATCTTGAAGTCGGTGTATTGGGTGTCCCAGAGGCAGAATCCCTCGTGGTGCTTCACGGTGATGATGAAGTACTTCATGCCGGCTTCCCTGGCGGCCCGGGCCCATTCCCGGGGCTGGAAGAGGTCGGGATTGAAGAGGTCGAAGTAGATCTGGTACTGTTCGTCGGTGAGGTATTCCACGTTGCGGACCCACTCATGGCGGGCGGGCATGGAGTAGAGACCCCAGTGGATGAACATGCCGAAGCGGTCGTGGGTGAACCAGTGGGTGTCGCCCTTGCCGAAGGAGGAGAGCTGGGACATTGTGGTGTGGTGTTGGTGTTTTTTGGGGGGGGATTCGGGCGTGGGGGCTAGGCCTGGCGGAGCAGGGCCGTGGCCTTGGCGCAGAAGTGGTCGGTGAGTCCCAGGTCCGTGAGGACATCCAGGATGGTATAGCGGTTGCGGATCATGCCTGCCCCGTAGGTGGTGAAGCGCAGATCTTCCTCCGGCAGACCGATTTCCGGCAGGGAGACCGGGCATCCCAGGGCCTGGAGGCGGCTCCGCAGTTCCCGGAGGGGCAGTAGCTGAGTCCGGAGGGCCTGGGAGAGGGGGGCGTGGGTGGCGAGGAGGGCCTTCCGGCGCTGCGTCGCTTCGGCCCCCAGGGGAAGCTTCTCCAGGGAGACCTTCAGGGCGCTTTCCTCAAAGGGGGTGCCTCCCAGAAATTCCCGGACCTGGGCGGCCCTGAGCTCCGGGGTGAGGAGGGGGGCGGCGGCCGTCAGGGCTTCCAGTTCCTCTGGGGAAGTCTGGAAGTAGACCGCCTCCATCAGGGCCGTGGTGATCAGGGAACCCACCGCCACCTTGAAGCCGTGGGAGGGCTGGACCCCGTCTTTCCGGATGTCCCGCATCTCCCAGCAGTGGCTGTAGAGGTGTTCGGCGCCGGAGGCGGGGCGGGAGTCCCGCATATGCTGCATGGCGAAGCCCGTCTGGCATAGTCCCAGGAAGAGCTGGCGGAGGGCCTGGGGGTCTCCCTGGGGGAGGCGTTCCGGGGCTTCCAGCCACTGGGGCAGTTCCTGCTGCACCATGCCCCAGGCCACGGGTTCCCGGGGGGTGATGCCCAGGGCTTCGGCGATGAGCCAGTCTCCTCCCGCCGGGACCTTGGCGGCCAGATCCGCATATCCGGCGGCGGTCATGGGGAAGGGGGCGGTGGCCAGGACCTTGGTGTCGGCCACGATGACCAGGGGGGCGGGGCAGGGCAGGGTCTGCTTCAGGCCGTCCTTGGTGATGGCGGCGCCGGCGGAGGTATAGCCGTCCACGGAGGGGGCGGTGGCGCAGCAGAGATAGCCGTCGGTCCCCAGTTCAAAGGTGCAGCGTTTCACCAGGTCGTTGATGGTGCCGGAGCCCACGGCCACGGGGCGGTGTCCCCGGAGGGGTTCCCGGAGGCGTTCCACCAGGGGATATTCGGCGTGGAAAGGAGGATTGGCGGGGAAGAGGCAGGGGGAATCCACCGTCAGTCCGCTGTCTTCCAGGAGGCGCTGCAGCCGTTCCCCCGCCGCCGCCCAGGTATTGCCGTCGGCCACCAGCCGGAGAGGCAGGGGATCCTCCGGCCAGGTCTGGCGCAGGAGGGCCGGGATCTGAGGGAGGATATCCTCTCCGATGAGGCAGGAGCGGGTCTGGAGGCCCGGGGGAATGGGGATGAAGTCCATGGGGAATCAGTCTGCCAGGAAGGCCTTCTGGAATTGTTCCGGGGTGGCCTTGGGGATGCGGTCGTAGGTCATCAGGCCGTTCTGCTCCTGCTCCACGTCGGTGAGCTGAGTGTAGCACCAGCCGGCGATGCCGGGAGTCCGGTTCATCAGCTCCACCTGCTCCCGGATGCGCTCCACTAGCTCCTCGGGGGTCTGCATCTCCAGGCCGTGGTATCCCCAGCCCTCCTGGGTGTTCTCCCGGCACTGGGGGGGGATGTAGCGGAAGCCGCCGAACTCGTCGATGTAGTAGGGCTGGCCCTCGTAGCCGATGTCATGCTCCGGCCGCATGGTGGGGAAGCCCGTTTCCCGGTTGGGGAGGATCCAGCGCTCCAGCTCGGCGGCGGTGGCGCTGTAGGCGTGGATGCTCCAGATGTCTGTCTTCACATGCCCCCAGCCGCTGGAGTCATGGACGGGGCGGGTGGGATCCAGGGTCTTGGTGAAGTTGTACAGCCGGCGCACCCCTTCCCGGTAGCGCGCCTTCACGTCCTCGGTGAGGTGGAAGTCGGATTCGTTCAGGGGGGTCCACATCAGGATGGAGGGATGGTTCACATCCCGCAGCACCGCCTCCCCCCATTCCTCCATGAAGTTGGAGAAGGAGTGGTGGAAATCCGCGGTTCTCTGGAAGAAGGTCTGGCACCATCCCTGGCCCCAGCAGGGGAATTCTCCCCAGACCAGATAGCCCAGCCGGTCGGCGTGGTAGAGATAGCGGGGCTCGAAGACCTTCTGGTGGAGGCGGGCGGAGTTGAAGCCGCAGGCCTTGGCGAAGAGGATGTCCTTCACCAGGTCCTCATCCGTGGGCGCGGTCCAGTTCCCCTCGGGATAGAAGCCCTGGTCCAGGATCATCCGGAGGAAGATGGGATGGTTGTTCAGGTAGAGCCTGTCCCCGGAGACGTGGACCTTCCGCATGCCCGCGTAGGAATCCACCACATCGGAGATGTTGCCGTCCTTGTCCCGCACCACATAGCGGATGTCGTAGAGGAAGGGATCTTCCGGGTGCCAGGGACGGGGATGCGCCAGAGGAAGAACCAGGGTGGCGGTGAGGGTGGCGGCGCACTGTCCGGTGGCCACCAGGGTCTCTCCCTCCCGGATCTCCACCGTCAGGGTGGCGCCGGGGGATTCCTGGAAGAAGGCGGGATGGAAGACGAAGGCATGGTTGTCGAAGTCCGCCACCACCCGGCAATCCTTCAGACCCGTCAGGCCGGCGGCCTCCAGATCCACTGTCTGCCAGATGCCCGTGGTGCGCTTGTAGGAACAGAGACAGGAGCTCTGATACATGCACTGCTTCCCGTTGCTCTGCACATTGTTGCGCACATCGCTGCGGGCCTCCACCACCAGATCGTAGGTCTTCCCGGCCTGGGCCTTCCCCGTGAGATCCACGGTGAAGGGAGTGCTGCCCCCCCGGTGGAAGGCCACCTTCTCCCCATTCCACCACACATTGGCTTCGTTGAACACCGCCCCGAAGTGCAGAAGGAGGCGGCGGTTCTCCCAGGCGGCGGGCACGGTCACCTGACGATGGTAGAAGATCCCCGTGATGAAATCCGTGTGGTTCACCCCGGAAAGAGGAGTCTCCGGCGCAAAGGGAACCTGGATCTTCCCCGCAAAGCCCTGGCTCTTCCCCCAGCCTTGCTCCTCTCCCGAGTTGACAAGATCCAGGGCGTAACTCCACTCTCCATTCAAATTCAACCAGTCGCTGCGGCGGAATTGCATCCGGGGATATTCAGGACGGGGCAGGGGGGACGGATTCATGTCAGGACGGGGCAGGGGGGACGGATTCATGGCTGCGTGAGAATGGGCAGTGTGTGTAGGGGGACGGACAAAACCAGGGGGATGGAGGGCAGAAATGCGGGTCCCGTGACGGCCGGAATGGGTGGCCCGGAAGAGCCACTGCGGGGGGAGTCACACCAGCAACCTACAGTGACATACTATGTCCGTTTTTGGCCGGATTTCGAGGGGATGCCGACCAGAATCCTCCCGAAAATTTCCCCCGGAATTCCCCTATCCCCTGGCAGCGCTCGGCGCCGGAGTCGAGCTCCTCCCGGGGGGGCAAGGGTTAGCGGGATCCCCCGTTTTCTTCCGCCTTCTCCCGGATTTTCCGCCAGAGTCGCTGATTCAGGAGATCCGCCACCTTCAGAAAACTGCGGATCTCGTCTTCCTCCAGCCCCTGACAGAACGTTTGCAGAAGGGCACGGGTTTTTTCCTGATGATATTGGCTCAGCCTTTTCCCCCGGGGGGACAGGGCGATGCGGATCGTCCGCCGGTCCGTCTCGTCCCATTCCCGCTGGAGCACCCCCAGATGCACCATCCGGTCCACCAGCTTGGAAGCGGCGCCCTGGGAGAGCTGGAGCAGGCTCCCGATTTCCTTCAGGGAGACCTTTCCCGGGGAGAGCTGCTCCATGAACTTGATGGCGCGGATCTAGACCGCCGTGGGAACGTGCTTTTCCAGGGCGGGCTCCTCCTTCTTGCAGAACTCCATGAGATTAAAGGAGAGGGAGAGCAGTGCGAGAAGTTCTTCGCCGGTGGGTTCTCTGGCACTCATGAGGCTTTGGGGAGAGTTTTCTTGCGACGGGGAAGAAAGGGGAGGGCGGCAGCCAGGGCGGCCAGGCCCAGCAGGAGCAGGCGGGAAGGCGAGCGCACCGGAGTGGTGAGAATGGCTTTCCATCCCTCCCAGGAGCGGGGGAGTCTAGGGAGGGGAATCTTGCGGGTGCTCTTTCTCTGCTCCGATTCCTGACGCCGGATCTCCAGAAGGGCCGCATGATACTCTCGGCTGTTCTCCGCCTCCCACACTGGCCCCTCCTGGGGAGGAAGAAAGGTTTCCCAGGTGGCCTGCTCCAGGGGAAGCTCCTGGAAATTTTCATAAAGGTGGGTCTCCTGCAGCTCTCCCTCCTCCGTGAAAATCCGCCAGCGACGCAGGCATCCGCCCTGGGGAGAGCGCTCCACGAGAAAGTCCTCCTCCGTCCCATAGCTGCCGCCTCGGTGGCGAATCAGCCAAAACGACTGCCCCTGAAGGACGAGATCCTCGCTGGAATATTCCCCCGTCTCCTCATAGTAGGGATAGCGCATCTCCCAGGGCACCCGCAGCAGACGGGTGAGCTCCGGCCTGACAAAGGCCAGGGTGGTGCCCTCCGGCCCGATGAAGTGCAATTCCCGGGAATAGTCCCAGAAATTCATCCCGTCCCGCTCCCGTTTGGGATAGAGCAGCTGCTCCCGCCGCCGCAGCGGCGAATCTTCGTCTTCCTTCCACTGCCAGACAAGATAATGCTGGCAACGCCCCTGGGTGAACACCTGGCGTTCGTAGGACAGGTTCTCCTCTTCCAGGGGCCGCAAGGCCATCTGCAGCCGCAGACGGGGCAGGAGGCCGATGTCCGCCGCCATGCCGCAGCAGGCAAGGAAACAGAGAAGGAAAAGAAACAGTCTGGGCATATCGCCGGGACAAAACAGGGGAGAGAAAGGGGAAAACCGCAGGGAAAGGAGACAAGGGGAGTCTCCTTCCCGCGGGGCCGCGGAAATGGCAATGGGAGGGTAATGTAGCCCGAGAAATTGGTCTCCCAAAAGCCCCTCCCCCTGGGCTCAGGAGCAATCCTCATGAATCCTGGCAAGGGGGAAATGATTGCCAGAATATCCCGGCGGAAAAAAGGAAGAGCACAATGTCCCCCGCCTTTGGCGTTACCCCCATCCGCCCCGAACCCCGGCAGGGGGGGGGGAGGGAAGCGCCACGGGGATTCCCGGAATGCATCCCGGTTCCCCGGGGACGGTCTGGGATGTATGCGCGGGCGCGCGCGGGGAAAATTGGGATCCGAAACTCTAGGGAATTGATATAACCGTGAGCATAATTTTGCTTTTTGGCAGTTGTTTTCTGCGAGAAAATGGTTATATTAATATTGTTATATTGATATAACTAACAAGAGGATGAAATGAAATACCTTGTCAAGCAGAAAACCCCTCATGGGACAGTCAACCTGGAATATATTCTGAGTTTTCCTATTTTTTCTAATCGTAATTGAGATTTTGCCGGATTTGGG
>JAEDNW010000071.1:0-12693 GCA_016302315.1 Lentisphaeria bacterium | reverse complement strand
CCGAAACCCCCGGCAAGGCCAAAAATCGAATCCGAACCCCGTAGGGGTGGGAGGCCAGGCCTTTGCGACGGGGGTGAAGCGCTAGCGAAACCCTCGGCGCCTGCACGGGGCACAGGGAGGTTTAACACGGAAGGCACGGAAACGCCGCTATGCGGCGCACAGAGAGCAGGTCGGGGCGGTCCGTGCTATCCGCACGTCCCGCTACGGGGGCGGTTTGGCCGACGGTTCCCGTCTGTCTTTGGTTCCCGGGAGGCGCTCTGGGGAGAAAATGCCCTGCCGGGCACCCTCTCCCCCGGCTTCCCCGGTTCCCCCTTCCTGGCCGGGGTGCCCTGCCCAGAACCGCCCCCGCACTTCTATTTGAGGAAGCAATCTCTCTAGACCCTCTACCCCCCGCTTGCGGGGCGGGGGGATGTTCCGTTATTTTTGGAGATATTCGGTGATCCAGGCGCCCACTTCCCGGGTTCCGTAGTGGGGGGCGTTTTCCACCTGGATTTCGGGGGTGCGGACATTGGCGTCCAGGGAGGCGTCCACGGCCTTCCGGATGGCTTTGCCTTCTTCGGTGCATCCGAAGTGTTCGAAGAGCATGGCCACGGAGAGGATCTGGGCCAGGGGGTTGGCCAGATTTTTTCCGGCGGCCTGGGGCCAGGAGCCGTGGATGGGTTCGAAGACGGGGGTTCCGGTGCCGATAGAGGCGGAGGGGAGCAGTCCCATGGAGCCGCTGATGACGGAGCCTTCATCGGTGAGGATATCCCCGAAGGTATTTTCGGTGACCATCACATCGAAGAACCTGGGATCCTGGATCATGCGCATGGCGGCGTTGTCCACGTACATATAATCGGTTTGGACATCGGGGAATTGGGGGGCCATTTCCTGGGCGATTTTGCGCCAGAGCCGGCTGGAGGCTAGGACATTGGCCTTGTCCACCACAGTGAGGTGTTTCCGGCGCTTCCGGGCATAGTCGAAGGCCACCTGGAGGATGCGTTCCACCTCATGGCGGTGGTAGAGATTGGTATCGTAGGCCTTTTCCTCGTCCTGGTATTTTTCCCCGAAGTACATTCCTCCGGTGAGTTCCCGGATGCAGACGAAATCGGCGTCTTTCACCAGTTCGGGTTTCAGGGGGGAGTGGTGGAGGAGGCTGGGGAAGGTCTGAACGGGGCGGATGTTGGCGAAGAGTCCCAGCTGCTTCCGCATGGCCAGCAGTCCCTGTTCGGGGCGCACCTTGGCGTCGGGATTCTGGTCATAGCGGGGATCTCCCACGGCGGAGAAGAGGACGGCGTCGGCCTGCTGGCAGGCCTGGAGGGTTTCAGCGGGGAAGGGGTCCCCCACCTTGTCGATGGCGGCGGCGCCACAGAGAGCCTCCTGGAAGGAGACCTGGTGCCCGAAGCGGCAGCACACCGCCTCCATGACTTTCACACCCCAGAGGGAGATTTCCGGGCCGATGCCATCCCCGGCCAATACTGCGATTTTGAAGTCCATTGTATTTGACGCTCCTTGTTTTGGAAATCAGGCGCGGGCGGCCTCCCACTGCTCCACCAGATTCTTGCAGGTGAGCAGATAGTCGATGTCGTCCAGTCCGTTGAGGAAGCAGTGTTTTTTGTAGGCGTTGATGTCGAAGTGTTCCTGGAGATCGGGGGATCCGGGAACGGAGATGGTCTGGTTGGGGAGATGGATTTCCACCTCGGTTTCCGGATGTTCCTGCACCAGGGCCACCAGTTTGTCCAGGAAGGACTGGGGGACAACGATGGGAAGTACGAAATTGTTGAGTTCGTTTTGCTTATGGATATCGGCGAAGGAGCTGGCCACCACGGCGCGGAAGCCATAGCCGGCCACGGCCCAGGCGGCATGTTCCCGGCTGGAGCCGGAGCCGAAGTTGCGGCCGGCCAGCAGGATTTGTCCGCTGTAGCGGGGATTGTTGAGGATGAAGTCGGGATTTGGGGTGCCGTCGGGGCGGTATCTCCAGTCCTGGAAGAGGTGTTTGCCGAAGAAGGCTTCCTCCCGGGTGGTTTCCTTCAGGTAGCGTGCGGGGATGATCTGGTCGGTGTCCACATTATCCAGCGGCAGAGGCACGCAGCGGCTGCGGAGGATTTCCAGTTTCTGTTTCATGGGGTGTGGGAGAAGAAGGGGGTTACAGGAAGCGCCGGGGATCGGTGACGACTCCGGTGATGGCGGCGGCGGCGGCGGTGAGGGGGCTGGCCAGAATGGTCCGTGCGCCGGGGCCCTGGCGGCCCTCGAAATTCCGGTTGCTGGTGGAGACGCAGAGTTTTCCGGCGGGGACCCGGTCCTCATTCATGGCCAGGCAGGCGGAGCATCCAGGCTGCCGGAGGGCGAATCCCGCCTCGGCCAGGATGGTGTCCACTCCTTCCTTCTGCAGCTGCCGGAGGACCGCCCAGGAGCCGGGCACCAGCCACACGGTGACGCCCCCCGCCTTGTGGTGTCCCTTCACCAGGGAGGCGAAGGCGCGGAAGTCCTCGGCGCGGCCATTGGTGCAGGCGCCCACGAAGACGTAGTCCACCTTTTTCTCCAGGAGGGTTTCGCCGGCCTTGAATCCCATGTATTCCAGGGGGCGCTGGGGGGTATCCAGGGGGATGCGTCCATCCACGGCCATGCCCATGCCGGGGTTGGTGCCGTAGGTGATCATGGGAGTGATGTCCCGGGCATCGAAGGCCACTTCCCGGTGGAAGTGGGCCTCGGGGTCGGAGAAGAGGGTTTTCCAGTGGGCCAGGGCCTTGTCCCATGCTTCGCCCTTGGGGGCTTCGGGGCATTGACGGAGATAGTCGAAGGTGGTTTCATCGGGAGCGATCATGCCGCCCCGGGCGCCCATTTCGATGCTGAGATTGCAGAGGGTGAGGCGTCCTTCCATGGTGAGGGAGCGGATGGCGGAGCCGGCGTATTCCACGAAGTGTCCCGTGGCGCCGGCGGTGCCCAGCTTCATCATCAGGAAGAGGGCCACATCCTTGGCGGTGACCCCGCGGCCCAGTTCCCCTTCCACGGTGATGCGCATGGTCTTGGGCTTGGCCTGGAGGATGCATCCGCTGGCCAGAACCATCTCCACCTCGCTGGTGCCGATGCCGAAGGCCACGCATCCCATGGCGCCATGGGTGGAGGTGTGGGAGTCGCCGCAGACCACCGTGGATCCGGGCAGGGTCAGCCCCCGCTCCGGTCCCACCACGTGGATGATGCCGCTGCGCTCGTCCAGGACACCAAAATGCTTCAGCCCGAATTCCCGGACGTTGGCGGCCAGGGTCTCCACCTGGGTGCGGGCCACAGGATCCTGGATGGGGCACTCCTGGTGGAGGGTGGGAATGTTGTGGTCCGGCATGCAGACCACATTGGCGGGACGGAATACCTGGAGGCCCCTGGTCCGCAGCCCCTCAAAGGCCTGGGGGCTGGTGACTTCGTGGCAGTAGAGGCGGTCGATGTAGAGCTGATCCGGGCCCTCGGGGACGGACTGCACCACATGGGCATCCCAGATTTTGTCGAAAAGAGTCTTGGCCATAGGGTGAAAATCTCCTGTTCAGCTTCAGTTCCGGAATTTGTTGATGCAGTCCACGTAGGCTTCCACGGAAGCGGCGATGATGTCGGTGTGGGCGCCGAAGCCGTAGTAGAGGTCTCCGTTGTGTTCCAGCTGGATGTGGACCTTGCCCAGGTCGTCGCTGCCCTTGTTGATGGACTGGATGGTGAATTCCTTCATCACCATGGGGCGGTTGATGATCTTCTTCAGGGCGCAGATGGCGGCATCCACAGGACCGGTGCCGGAGGCGGCCGCCTCAAAGTGCTCCCCGGCGATATTCAGGCCGATGCTGGCCACCGGGCGGACATTGACGCCGCTGACCACCTGGAGGTAGTCGATGGTGATATGTCTGCCGGTGTTCCGGTGGGAGCCGGCCAGGATGAGGAGGTCGTCGTCGGTGACGTCCTTCTTCTTGTCTGCCAGCTGGAGGAACTGCTGGTAGACAGTGTCCAGCTTTTCCTGGTCCAGATCCACGCCCAGGCTCTGGAGGTGGTGTTTCAGGGCGGCCCGTCCGCTTCTGGCGGTGAGGACGATGGAGTTGTCATCCAGTCCGATGTCCTTGGGATCGATGATTTCGTAGGTCTGGGCATTTTTGAGGACGCCGTCCTGGTGAATGCCGGAGGAGTGTGCGAAGGCGTTGCGTCCCACGATGGCCTTGTTTGGCTGGACCGGCATGTTCATCAGATTGGAGACCATGCGGCTGGTGGCGCAGATTTTGGTGGTGTTGATGTTGGTGGCCAGGGGGAGATCCTTGCGGCACTTCACGATCATGGCGATCTCCTCCAGGGAGGTGTTGCCGGCCCGTTCCCCGATGCCGTTCACCGTGACTTCCACCTGTCGGGCGCCATTGAGGACGCCGGAGAGGGTGTTGGCGGTGGCCATGCCCAGGTCGTTGTGGCAGTGGGTGGAGATGATGACGTTTTCGATGCCGGGGACGTGGTCCACCAGGTATTTGATCTTGGCGCCGAATTCCTGGGGCATGCAGTATCCGGTGGTGTCGGGGATGTTCACCACGGTGGCCCCGGCCTTGATCATGGCCTCAATGACCCGGGCCAGGAACTCGTTGTCGGTGCGTCCGGCGTCTTCGGCGTAGAATTCCACATCGTCCACCAGGTTCCGGGCGTATTTCACGGCGGCTACACCCCGTTCGATGATTTCGTCCCGTGTGGAGTTGAACTTGTACTTGATGTGCATGTCCGAGGTGCCGATGCCCGTGTGGATGCGCTTGCGCTTGGCGAAGGCCAGGGCCTCGGAGGCCACGTCAATGTCTTTCTGGACGGCCCGGGTCAGTGCGCAGATGGTGGGCCAGGTGACGGCCTTGGAAATCTCCTGGACGGACTGGAAGTCCCCCGGACTGGAGACGGGGAATCCCGCCTCGATGACATCCACTCCCAGCATCTCCAGCTGTTTGGCCAGTTGGATCTTTTCTACGGTGTTGAGCTGGCATCCGGGGACCTGTTCGCCGTCTCGCAGGGTGGTGTCGAAGAAATAGAGTCTGTCGTTCATGGTGGGGTGGGGGTGAGGGGTCAGGGGAGGCCCCTGTAGCTTGGGGAATGTGGGGAAGAAAGGTGAGGGTGGGGCCGCTGCACCGGGTTCCTTTCCCATTCCCAAACAGAAAAAGCCCCCCGTGCTGGCGGTCTTGCGCTTGCAACGGGGGGCTTCTCTCGTTCTAGTCGGATGGCGGCAGGAACAAATCAACCTCCCGCAGGCCTAAGGGCCAGCGTGAGGAGGTTGCTAAGGATGAAAGCCGAGGTCATCGTCATAGAGGGAAAAACGTTGGGAACGCCAGGACTCACTCCTGGTTTCCGGAAACGGGGCGTACTGTAATCCGGTTTTTTTGTCTTTTCCAATGGGGTGCCCGAGAAAATTGGTTTGCCCGGCATCGTATCAGGGGAGGGCGCGGAAGGCCATGGTGAGGAAGTAGGCGGCCATGGCCAGGAAGAGGAGGGTCATCACCACCTTGGTGGCCAGGAGATGGCGTTTGGCCCAGCTGGCTAGGGTTTCCGCACCCGTGCCCCAATAGGCGGCCAGGGTGACGCCCAGAAGGGGGAGGATGAAGGCCCCGTTGTAGGCCATGAGCATCCAGAAGGCCCTGGGCTGGAATCCGTTGTCCATGATGGCCACAATGGTGGGCAGATAGACTTGGCCCGTGCAGGCCAGTTCCATGGCGGAGATCAGGCAGCCCAGGAGGATGGCGGCAGGGATGGCCAGATGGCTGGGCAATTTCGCCCACCGGTGGATTTTGCCGTGGATTTTCCGGTGGGTCTCTACCCCCAGTCCCATTTCCATGTCGGAGACCCGTCCGTGCTTGCGGAAGCGGAGGGTGTCCCGGAGATGGAGGAAGAAGAAGAGGAGTCCCAGGCCTCCGAAGATTCCGTAGAGGAGGACCTTGGCCAGGGGGAGCTTGTTCAGCAGATGGACCAGGAATCCCAGGGAGATGCCGTAGAGGAGATAGGAGAGGAAGACGCCCAGGCAGAAGCAGGCCCCCACGGCCAGGACGAAGCGGCGGTCCCGTTTGAGATAGAGGAGATAGCTCACCAGGAAGATGATGGTGGCGAAGGCGCAGGGATTGATGCCGTCCACCAGTCCGGCGTTCAGAATCATGGTCCAGGTGAGTCCTGTGAGGAGGGAATCCGCCTTCTGGAGGGCGTCCTGGCGTTCCGCCTCCTGGATTTCCTGGAGCCACCAGGGGGGCTGAGTTTCCTGGCGGAGGATGTCCCAAAGTTCCTCGGCGGTGGCGGGGTGGCCGTGGAGATATCCGCTGCCCCAGGCGACCAGGGGAGTGAGGTTTCGGGTGTCCTGGGGGATTTGGAAATGGGTTTTCGTCCGTTCCATGTAGACCAGGCCATCGGCTTCGGAGAAGAGGACCTGGGTGATCTGGAGGGAGGGCAGCCGTTCCTTCAGGCGTTTCAGTTCCTGCTCCTGCCGGGCGCATTTGGCGCATCCCGGGGAGGCAAGATACAGGAGCCGGGGAGGCATGGCGAACGAGGGTTCGCCGCCGGAAGCAGGGAGGGGCTGGGGAGAGTCCGGGGCGTCCCAGGCCAGCAGGGGGAGGTCTCCGGCGGCTTCCACGGCGGGAAGCAGGGGGGCGAGGGCCGGGGGGGTGGGCTCGGTGAACCATTCCTCCTGACACTCCTCCTGGAAGCGCTCCACGCCCTCCACAAAGTGGGTGCCGGCCAGGAGCAGGGGGAAGGAGGAGGCAGGGGGTTCCGGGGAGAGAGCCGTCTCCAGCGTCCGGAGAAAGAGATAGTTGGCCTCCCGGTCGATGCAGAGATAGACCAGCAGGGGATCCTGGGGGGTGGCCTGGGCTTCCCAAGTCTGGCGGAAGGCCCGGCAGTCATCGCAGGATTCCGAGCCGAAGAGCAGGAAGAAGGGTCTTCCGTACAGGGGCTGGAGCCACAGCAACAGGAGGAGGGCAGGGAGGACGGTGCGGAAAACCATGGAATCCGGAACAGGAAAATATCCAGGGAGATCCCCGAAGGCCTCCCGGGGAGGCGAGGATTAGGGTTCTTCCAGGGAGATGACAATGGGGGGGCAGGTCTCCGTTCCCCGGAAGGGGACCAGGGAAAGCTGGGTCACTCCTTCGGGGAAGCTCTCCGGCGTCACGGTGATCTGGAGTTCCATGCCCTGGGGGTGGCGGATCTTCTCCACCTTCACCCCCGGGGGAATCTGGAAGTCCAGATTCTGGAAAAGATCATCCCAGTCCTGGTGTTCCTTCACGAATTTCAGGGGGATGGCGTTTCTCTGCTTCAGGAGATTCATGCGCATGAGCCCGCGGTTGCTGGCGGCAGGATCTCCAATCTTCCGCTCTTCCTGGAGGCCCGGCACTTCCCCGTAGGCGAAGCGTTCCGTGAGGCTCCCGGCCTCCCGGAGGGTTTCCCCGCGGATCTTCCAGGTTTCCGGCGCAAAGTAGACCATCTCCGCCACATCTGCCGTCACGAGAAAGACGACTTCCCGGGCGCTTTCCGGCTGGAGAATGGGGAGGCGCACCACGGTTTTGAAGCCCCGCCCGTAGGGAAGATTCTGGCGGGAGGTGAGAGTCAGCTGGTAGGTGTCCTCGCCCTGGGTGCGCAGCTCCGCCTGGAAGTAGGGATTTTCCTGGGGCGTTCCCAGCACCAGCTCCTCCGTCATGGCCGGGTTCTTCTTCAGGGTACGGGTGGTGACGAAGGGAGTGGCAGGCGTGGCCAGAAAGCCCACCTCCACATCGTCTTCCGGCGTGACCTCCACAGGCGGCAGGATATGGCCGCCTACCCTGGCGTTCAGGGGACGGTTCCCCTTGGAGGTGATCTGGATGACCCGCCCGAAGGAGGAGAGGCTGACGGTGGCCGCATCCATGACAAAGCCCACGGTCAGGCTTTCCTGGGGTTCCAGGGTGAGACCCCGGTAGGACCGCTCCATGCGGATGCAGTCGCAGGTGGGAAGGATATCCTGGATCTCCTGGGGGAAGGCGCTGACATTCCGGAGGATAAACTCCCCATGGCGCTTCTCCCGGGCATAGAGGTATCCCATGTCCAGTGTCCCCTCATAGTTCAGTTCCAGGGGATGGGTGAAGCGCGGGGCGCTGTTCTCCGGGGCGGCAGGGGCCTCTGACGAAGCGGGGGCTTCCGCAGCGGGGGCTTCCGTGGGATCGGAAGGGGCAGGGTTGCAGGAGAGAGCCAGGACCAGGAGCAGGAGAGCGAGGAGAGAAAAGCGCATGAGGGCGTGGGGGATTAGTCAGCCTGGGGGGCGGAGAGTTGGAGCCAGATGCCGGGCAGGAAGCCCTGACGCTGGAGGGGATCGGCCTGGGGGGCGCCTGGCAGGAATGCGCCCTGGCCGACATCCCAGTGCCAGACGCTGCCTCGGCTGAGCCACTCTTCCGTGGCGGGCACCAGCAGGAGAGAGCCCTGGGTGGCATCGGCTGCCAGGTCGGCGGCATCCGCAGTTTCGTCCAGGATTCCGGGCAGGGAGAAGGTCTCATTGACGGGCAGCAGGACGAAGAAGACCTGGGGCAGCTCCGTCACCTTTTCCCAGGCGACAACGTTGTCGCCGCGGGCGGAGAGGGCATAGACGGGATGGGAAAGGGTGAGATTCCGGGCGGGCTGGAAGCCCTGGGGCAGGGCCAGGCAGAACCATTGGGTCCTGGCGGCATCCAGGGGGGTATCCTCGGGAAGGAGGGCGGAGAGGGTGGTCTGCTGGTAGCCGGCGGAGGTGTCGGAGGAGAGATCCAGGGCCACCATGCCGAACTTCACGGTGGAGGCCGCCAGCCGGGTCCCATCCTTGGCGCAGGGGAGGGTGCTGTCCAGGCTCAGGGCCAGAAGATCTCCCGTATCCAGATCGCAGAGGGCTCCCAGTTCCCCCTTCTCCTTGTCCCAGCAGAGATGCAGACCGTCCTCTTCCATGACGGGAGGCAGGAGGGAGAGGGCGCGGATGCCGGAGGTGTCCGGGGATTGGTCGGGGATGATGCGGACAGGCCAGCTCTTGTCCTGGAAGAGGAAGAATCCGTAGGCAATGGCGTCGGGGCCGGCGTCGCAGCAGCTGGCCGGATAGGGGGTGAAGATGCCGTGGAAATCCACCGTCTGGGGAGCGCCGGTCTCGGAGGAGAAGAGGGCGAAGGAGCCCTCCAGCGTTCCCTCCTGGGTGACATTCAGGACGAGATCCAGGCCAGGCAGCATGGCGAAGCCGGTCCCGGGGACGGGCTCCAGGGAGAGCTGCTGGAAGCCCCGGGTGTGCAGGGTGACTTCCTTCAGGGGAACCCCCACGGGAATGGCGGAAAGATGGACATTCTCGGGGACCGCGACGGTGGTGAGGGCCGTCTGCTCGGGATAGTCGTAGACGGCGGAGAAGTTCAAGGTGGTGTATTGGGAGGAGCCTTTGAGCTGTTCCCAGAAATCCTGTTCCGGATCGAAGAGGACGCCGCAGGCTTCCATCGCCATGGGGGTGCTGGCGCGGAGCCAGTAGACATTGTCGCAGGCGGAGAGCCGTGTGGAGGCCTCCAGGGTGGGATCGGGCTTGCTCAAGGTGACGGGGCCTGTGAAGGCGGTGCCATCCCCGGCCTGAAGGTAGAGATTGAGGATGGCCTCCGTGCCCGTGGAGGTGAGGGGGATGCTCTGCCCCGCCAGGGTGGCGCCATTGGGGAGACGTCCGCCTGCGGGAATGGTGGCGATGCCATCCTCTCCCACCAGGATGCGGAGGAATCCGTATCCCCGGGGAGCGTCCTGGGCCTTGGAGGGGGTGTGCAGGGCCACATGGAAGGTGCCCTGGTAGTCCTCCGGAGTGGCCTGGGGGAGATCAGGGGCGAAGGCCAGGGCATAGGTGGTCTGGTCGCCCAGGGTGAGGGTGCCAGTGCCTTTGCCGTCCGCCGGCAGTTGGAGAGTGAGGAGGTCTTCCCCGTTTTGGAAGGTGGCGGAGACGGTGCCGTTCTCCCCGGTGAGGGTCCAGTCCTCCGTGGTGGAGAAGCTATGGGAGAGTCCGCCCTGGAGGGTGGCGGTGAGGGTGTGTCCTTCCCGTTTCAGGGAGAGAAGGGCGATGGTCTGGCGGAGCCCCTGGGGCAGGGCGACCCGGCCTGTGAAGGCCGTTTTTTCCGCGGCGATGGCATTCTGCTCCTTCAGAGGACGGATGTCCAGGGAGAAGGTGTAGGTGCCTCCCGACTTGCCATCCTGGGTCTTCAAGGTGACGGTGACGGAATGGGTGCCGTTCACCAGGGGCTTGCCCGTCAGTTCCAAGGCTCCGGTCTCCGGATTCACGGCGAGGGCAAGTCCCGGGGGGAGTCCCTGGGTTTCCACCAGGACCGGGGTGTAGCCGCTATAGAGGGGGAAGGCGAGACTCTGGCTCATGTTTTCCGCCAGAGTGCGGGTAATGGGAGTCTCCGGGGATTCCCCGGCGAGGGCGGGCAGGGTGTAGAGGCGGACGGTGGTCTCCGCCGGGGAGACCACGCGGCAGTTCTCCTTGGCCTCCAGCCCGATCCTGGTCTCCACGGGGGAGACCGATTCTGCCTGCCCCTTCCGCAGGCCTTCCAGGTCCAGGGTCACACTGCCGCTCTCCCCCGTCAGGGTAAGCTCCGTGCCCTGCTGGCAGAGAATTCCCTCCTCCAGGACCAGGGTGGCTTTCCCCGTCTCCTGGGTGTCGGGCACAAGACGCTTCCAAAGGACGGTGACGGCACCTTTGCCCTGGCGGTTGCCGATCTGGGTGAGCTTTTCCTGGAAGGAGACCTCATAGGGCGGAAGGGAGGTGCGGCATTCCAAGGTATAGGGAATGGCGGGCTCCTGCCCCTCGCCTTCCAGCAGGAGGTATCTTTGGCCGCCCTTGACGGCGTTGAAGAGGAGTTCGGGGGGATTGGCCCAGGTGCCTGTCTGGCTGTCCAGCTTCTCCTGATTTTCATTGTAGAGGGTCAGGGTCAGCTTTGCCTCGGGGGAGGTGTCGGCGTTCTCGGCCGCCTGGGGGAAGATCTGCCAGTTGGCGGATTCCTGGAAGGAGAGGAGTCTCCAGTCCCGGGGATCCAGGCCACCCAGGAGAGTCTGGGGGAGGGAGAGATCCTGGGCCTCCAGGGAGAGGGTGGCCTGGGTGGTGTCGGCCCAGTTGTCCGCCTCCTCGTAGGGATCCTCCTTCAGATCCATCATGGCGGTCATCTGCGCCTCGGTGGATTCCTCCCGGGAGATGCTGGCAGGGAAGGAGGGGGAGAAGCGGGAGATCACCTGGACTTGTCCCTGGCCGTCGGTCCGGCAGAGGAGCAGGGTGGGATAGCTGATGGTGGTCTTCCCCGGTTCCGCCAGGGCCTTCTGAATGGTCTGGTTCTCCGCCAGCTTCTTCTCCACCAGGGTGTCCAGCTCCGCTTCCGTGGGAGAGCTGTCCAGGCTTTGGCGCAGGAAAGTGCGGTAGGCGGGGGAGTAGAGGAGGGAGGGGCCGGTGGTTTCGCCCCGGCGCCGGTTGTCCAGCATCACCAGGGGAAGATCCTGGGTGGCCTGGCGGAAGGCCTCGGTCTCAAAGAAGAGACGGTCGGCCATCACGCAGTAGGGGCACCAGGCAACGCCGCCGATGTAGAGGAGGAAGTGTCCCTCGCTGCCGCTGTTGGCCACGCCGTCATAGTCCATGGTCCACTGTCCCGGCTGGGTGTCGCTGGCCAGCCAGTGGGGTGTGTCGGCGGAGCCGGCGATGCCGCGGTAGGGAGTGTAGTGGTAGCGGAGGCGGAAGGGAAGTTCTTCCTGGGGAGCGGCGCTCAGGGAGAGGGTAAGGACATAGTATCCGGAGGTGGCCGGGGTAAAGAAGAAGCCCCGGTCCAGGGCGGAGAAGCCGGTGCTGGTGGTGATGGCCTCCGTCTTGCCGGAGGTTTTCAGGGAAGCCAGGGAAACGGTCAGTGTCTCCGTCCGGTCCAGAAGCTGGGAGACGGCGGGGACGGTGATATCGTCCCTCTGGGAGGCGCTGAGGGCGAAGACATAGCGGCGCCCCGCCTGGGCCGCGAAGGTGAACTTCAGCTCCGTTTCCTGGGGGGTGAAGGTGCATTCCTTGTAGGCCACGGCCTGGGCGGAGTTGTATTCTCCCTGGGCGTCCGTGTCCAGTTCCTCCGGGGTCTCCCAGAAGGTGAGAAGCGTGCCTTCCACCGTGGCGGAGGCGTATGCTTCCTGAAAGAGGTCTGTGGCGAAGAGCTCCTCCAGCCAGGCAATGATGTTGGCCCGGGTCTTCAGATTGGTGTTGGCTGTGCCTGTGGCGCCGAAGACGTGGCTGGCCTCGTTGGTGATGGAGAGGGTGGAGGTGGTGGCGGTGTTCTCGGGATCCAGGCGGATCAGGGCCAGGAAGGGGGCCTGCCAGCTGATCTTCCCACTGCCGAAGGTGGCTCCCTCCGTCTGGCAGGTGTCATAGGCTTTCAATTGGGTCTGCAGAGCACTGAACAGTGAGGTGCTCTCCACCTTGTAGCCCAGAAGGCCGTAGGTCTTCATGGTCTCCAGGAAGGCTCCCTCCCCGTCCATGTAGGGCTGCCCACTGTCGTTGTTCCCGGAACCCCAGACGGAATTGCAGTGGCCGCAGTTGGATTTTCCCCCGAAGATGAGGATGGGGCGACCCGTGGCCTTGGCGGCGGCCCGCAGTTCCGTCACATCGGTGTACCAGTGGAGATAGCTCTCGATGGCGGAGAAGTCGTCATCCTCTCCAGGAAGCACGGGATCCGGGTCAGGCGTGGGGTCGGGATCCGGGTCAGGCGTGGGGTCGGGATC
>JAEDNW010000070.1:0-12819 GCA_016302315.1 Lentisphaeria bacterium | reverse complement strand
ACCTCTCTCGTGTCCATTTACGGCAAAATATCCCCTTGCAGGAGAGCGTAGACCGGGGCGCAGCTCCAGCCATGGCATTCGCTGCGGGAGGAAGGAGAAGGAATCTCGGGGAAAGTGGTGTACCCCATCTCCACCAAGCGTCTCCAGGGCTCCAGCATAGGCAGGAAGAGCTGTCGATTCCCAGTTTTCCTCAGGGCTTCCAAGAGATAGAAAGAGAAGTAGAGAGTGGGCTGGATGAGGGTCTGGTCCTGGACAACTTTGGCCAGCCAGATTTTGGGGTTCACTTCCTGGGGGAGAGCCTCCGCCAGAATGGCCACTGCTTGAGCGTGGAGGCTATACCAAGGCTTTCCCGGGACATCTTGAAAAAGGGCTCGTTGGGGATCCCAGCAAAGACGTTGCACGGCCTGGAGGACTTCTTCTCCCCGGCGGGACCATCCTTTTCGGATTCCCCCTGGGGGAGTCCATCCCTCCTTCTCCCATTGTCCCATGGCGCGGCATGCCAAGACGTAGAAGAGATTGAGAATCGTTTCGGGCAGGTCGCTTTCCCGGTCGCTCTTTCCCCCGCTCCACCCATCAGCCCAATCGGTCACATTCCAATGGCCCACGCATCCCACCAACCCCTGGGGCGTCCTGCGTTGATGGAAGTACTCCAGGACGGCGTTCATGCCCTCCCAGTGTTCTTGAACCACCTGGGGATCCTGGAAGAGTTGGAAATGGTCCTGGACCATGAGGATCCAGAAGAGGCTGAATCCAGGGATATACTGAGGGAAGGCGGAGGGATAGCGGGATTGGGTGAGTCCCTGAGGGGTCAGAGACCAGTGGAAATGGCGCAGGGCCTGGCGTCCCAAGGAGTCGTCTCCCGTGGCCAAATAGGAGATGAGGGCTTGGATGCGGGTATCCCCTACGTATTGGAGTTGCTCATAATAGGGGCAATCCTCGAAATGCTCATGGGCGCAGCATTGGAGAGTATGGATTCCCACCTGATAGATCTTTTCCAGCGTGGGATCCTGGGGATAGGAGAAGGATTTCCAGGGAGGGAAATCATAAGTTTGAAACTCTGCCCGAAGCGTCAGCGTCATCTCCTCCTGCAATTCCAGACTCAACTCCCAGAAGCGTCCCGTGCGATACCAGAAGCTGTGATACTGCCATGGGCTTTGGGCGGGGAGACGAAGCAAATCGGCGTAGCCTCTCTCTCCGATGGTGCCCTGGGGACACCGGCGATCCGCCTTCTCGCCCTTTTCGTCAAAGAGATCCTCGGCATAGGCGAGACGCAAAGTCCCCTTGCCACCCTGCCCTGTCACATGGACCAGACTGGTCTGATTCCTTCCCAGATCCAAGATGAGCCTTGCCTTTCCCGCCGGGCACTGCACTTGGAGGAGTCCCTGGCGCAAATGGACCTGCAGGACGCCTTCCTGGGAGATCACTCCCTGGATAGGCCAGGGAGTCTGGGCCATCCTTCGGATGGTTCGGGGGACAAGAAGCCAGGGGGAATAGGGATCCGTGCGCAGGGTTGTTTTCACGCAGGCGCGAGCCAAAGGGAGAGGAGCGCACCATCCCTGGGGATTGGCTTGTGGCGTGTTCCAGAAGGAGTCGTGGCGTTGGAAATCCACTTCATCCATGGGAGGGGCGGGAATCAGGGTCTTCTCTCCCCAGGCCTGGTGCCATTCCCTGGGGGCGCGTCCCCTGTCCAGCTTGCACTGCCACTGGGAATCCAGGTCCAGGAGGAGTTCCTCCTTTCCGGTTTCCGGGTTCACGCCTCGTCCACAGAGAAGGAGGCCTCCCCCCGCGTGGAGTTCGCTCCAGGGAGAGGCGCTGGTGCGCCAGCCTCCCCGCCAAACCACCACTTCCACGGCCAGGATATGCCTTCCCGGGGCCACGGGGAGGGAATAGGAGTCATAGGCATAATGCTGCAAATCCCCCCGGACGGGACCGCAGCCCACATACGTCCCGTCCAGATAAAGGCGATAGCGGCAATCCGCGGAGAGAGCCAGATGGAGAAGCAAGGGACGGGCGAGGGAGAACTCCCGACGGAAGAGAGTATATCCCGGGGTTCCCGCCGTAGTTTTCGGGGTCCACCACCAATAGCTTTCGTGCAGGATAGGAGTCCAATCCCAGGGGACAGAAGAGGCGGGCATGGTCATTACAGAAGAGGCGGGCATGGTCATTTACGCTGGTGTTCCTGGCAGGTCCCCCCCTTCGCCGTCACTCTGTTTCCCGAAAGAGGAATCCCTTGGCCTGGAGAATCTTCCGCAGAGCCTCCGGGGGGAGGGCGTCGGGCATCCCATGCCTTTCCAGGGAGAGGGCGGCGGCGGTGCCGGCGATTTCTCCGGTCAAGGCGGCGGCGGGGATGACCCGGAGGGCCTCCCAGGCATCCCCTTCGGCACTGACACAGCGCCCTGCCGCCAGAACATTGCGGAGTCCACGGGGAAGGAGAATCTCGTAGGGGATCTCCCAGACGCATCCCGGCTTCCTCCAGTCGCCGTAGAGGCCCACGGAATCCGGATGTCCCTGACGTTCCCCCTCCTTCTCCAAGGTCTTCCTGCCCTGGATGCGGGCGATTTTCCGGAACTGGGGCATGGCGGGGAGATGCAGAGGGAAGAGGGAATGCCGGTCCTCCCCGGCGGCATAGGCCTGGTCATAGAATTGCCGGCAGCGTTCCCAAGTATTTCGGACATGGCGGGTCACCGTATCCTGACAGAGGGGATTTCCCAGGCGGCAATCCTCGGCTCCTGTCTGTCCGAAGGCCTGGATGCCGATTTGGGGCGTCAAATGGAATGCGTGGGTCTTTGCTCCGAAATCCAGGATCCAGGGGGTTTGGAAATTGTTTCCCGTGGGAGTGGTCCGCCCCGCCTGTCGGGCCAAGGCGGCGCTTCCCGTGGCATCCACGAATCGCCTGGCCTGCAGCCACCCCCTGCCCTCTCCATTCTCCACTTCCAGTCCCGTCACCACCCCCGTTTTCCGGCACCGGGTGGCGCACACCAGAGTATCCAGCAGGAGTTCCACTCCGGCCTCTTTCAGGATCTCATCCAGTGCCAGGGTGAAACCGGCAGGAGAGAAGATACACTGGTATCGCCCCTCCGCCTGAAATCCCACAAACCCGTCTTTGGGCCCGCCCCACTCCTGGGGAAGGTCGCAGGGGCTGTATTTCTGGCTGCGATGGAGCAACTCCTCCGCCAAACCGAAGGAGACCTGGCGTCCTTTTCCGTCGCAGAGAGGGAGATAGATGAAGATCAACCCGGAGGTTGCCAGCCCACCCAGGAGGATCTGCTTTTCCACCAGGGCGGTGCGGTGTCCCCTGCGGGCAGAGGCCACCGCGGCGGCCACGCCAGCCACGCCCCCCCCGGCCACCACCACGTCATACTCTTTCCGAAATGCAAACCCCATCGTTCCCAAGTCCCGTGCGTCTTTTGTTTCCGAAGCAGTTCTACTCCTGGGCGCGAAGCTGCTCCTCAATGGCGGCCAGGAACTTCTGGGAGAACTCCCGATCCCCGGTCTTGGCGAACTTGATGTCCACCGTCACCTGCTCCTGGGCATCCAGTTTCAGCACCACGGAGATGCGGGCATCATAGACATCCTTGTATTCGTAGGAGATGAAGCTGGTCTGGTTGTCCCGGGAGAGCTGGCGGAGGATCAGGGTTTTCGCCGCAGCCCGCACCGCCTTGTCCGCCTCCAGGAGATTGCATCCCAGATTGGCGGAATAGACTCCACTGAGGCGGCCGTAGCGTTCATTGGCCACCAGGCTGCCGGAGGCAGGGGCCGGCTGCACCTGGATGCAGGAGGCGAGAATCAGGGTAGCCACAACAGAGAGGGCAAGAAAGGAAAGGAGATTTTTCATGGCAGTAAGGAGCAGTATCTTGGACGAAGAAGGCTTCGGGGCGACATCCTCGGGGCGGCTTCCGGGCAAAAGCCCGGGAGGCGAGGCCTCCCCCCGAGGGGAAGTGGGGGAAAATTCGGTACGGTTTCTCAATATAGCCTGAGGGGATGTTTTTTGGTGGTGCCGGAGGGGGCAGACTCCGCCTCGGTGGCCTCCCCTATCGCTCCCCCAGACAGACCAGGGCACGGCAGACCGCGGCGGGCATTTCATCCGCCAGCAGGGGGGGATTCTCATCGGCGGCCAGGCCGTGGAGGAAGGCACCGAGACGGGCCGCCTCCGCCGGGGCAGTTCCCTGGGCCAGGAGGGCGCCGATGACGCCGGAAAGCACATCCCCGGAGCCGGCGGTGGCCAAGCGGGGATTTCCCGAGCGATTCCGGGTCAGACGGTTTTCCCCGGGATCCGCCACCAGGGTGCCCGCCCCCTTCCAGAGCACCACGCACCCCGTCCGACGGGCCAGGGCCAGGGCACGCTCTTCCCGGCTGCCCTGGGAGGAAAGGCCGAAAGCCCGCTCCAGCCGGGCGGCCTCCCCCTCGTGAGGGGTGAGCACCAGGGAACGGCAAATCTCCGGCGCAGGAAGGAGAGCAGGGGTGGCGGCCAGCCGGTTCAGGGCATCGGCATCCACCACTTTGGGGAGAGGAGAGGCCAGGGCCTCCGCCAGGAAGGCGTCCAGGGCGGGGCTTTGATCCATGCCCGGCCCCAGAACCAGGGCTGTGGCACGGCGAACTTCCCGGTTCCAGGCTTCCCAGGAAGCGCCGGAGAAGGTGCCCTGGGCGGGATCCTCGGGGAGACGGTGGAGAATCAGCGCCATGGGCACCTGGCAGAGTATCTCCGTGGAGGAAGGCACGCACACCACCACCACGCCGGCGCCGGCCCGGAGGGCGGCGGTACCCGCCAGGAGAGGAGCGCCGGAATACCGGCGGGATCCCCCCGTCACCACCAGAGTGCCATGGGTGTATTTATGGCTCTCCCCCCCGTAGACCGGAAGGGAGGCACGGGCCTCTTCCCGGCCGTAGTCCTCCACCGGGGGAAGGATGGCTAGTGACGATGCCAAGGAAGCGCCGGCCATACGCAAGGATCTAGGCTTCCCGTTGCAGGGCGCGGTAGGCAATATCCCGCCGGTACTCCACCCCGTCCCAGGAAATCAGGGAGACGCCCTGGTAGGCTTTCTCCACAGCCTGGCGGACGGTGGCCGCCCGGGCGGTCACCCCCAGGACACGTCCCCCGCTGGTCACCACTCTTCCCTGGTCATCCAGGCGGGTGCCGGCATGGAAAACCAGGCACCCGGCCTTTTCCGCCTCGGGGATGCCCTGGATGGGCAGTCCCTTGGGATAGGCGCCGGGGTAGCCCTGGGAGGCCATCACCACGCAGACCGCAGGGTTGGGGGACCAGGTCAGGGTCACCTCTCCCAGACGCCCCTCCGCCGTGGCCACCAGAGCCTCCACCAGGTCGGAATCCAGCCGGGCCAGCACCGCCTGGGTTTCCGGATCCCCGAAGCGCACATTGAACTCCAGCAGCTTGGGTCCCTCCGCCGTCACCATGATGCCGGCATAGATGATGCCCCGGAAATAGAGACCGTCTTCCTGGACGCCCTTCAGGAAGGGCTGGAGGATCTGGCTTTGGATGGTCGCCATCAGTTCCGGAGTGACCACCGGAGCGGGGGAGTAGGCCCCCATGCCGCCCGTGTTGGGTCCCTTGTCTCCGTCGTAGGCCCGTTTATGGTCCTGGCTGGAGGCTAGGGGGATGATGGTCTTGCCGTCGCAGAGGGCCAGAATGGAGGCCTCCTCACCCGTCAGGCACTCCTCCAGGAGAACCCGGGAGCCGGCCTGTCCGAAGGCGCCCTCGAAGCAGGACTCCACGGCTGCCTTGGCGGTCTCCAGATCGGAGGCCACCACCACGCCCTTTCCGGCGGCCAGGCCATCGGCCTTCACCACGATGGGAGCGCCCGTCTCCTCCAGATACTGGAGGGCATCCTGGCGGTTGGTGAAGACCCGGGCCTTTCCGGTGGGAAGTCCGTGCCGGGCCATGAAATCCTTGGCGAAGGCCTTGCTGCCTTCCAGCTGAGCGGCCTGGCGATCCGGCCCCACAATGCGGAGGCCCCGTTCCCGGAAGAGATCCACAATTCCCTCGCACAGCATGGCCTCCGGCCCCACCATGGTGAGTCCGATGCCGTGGCTCTGGGCGAACTCCGCCAGTTCCTCGGGGGTTTTGGCGGAGACGGGAATGGCCTCGGGGATCCCGGGGTTGCCCGGGGCCCAGTAGAGCTTTCCCGCCAGGGGACTCTGCATCATCTTCCAGGCGATCGCATGCTCGCGGCCGCCGGCGCCAACCAGAAGGATATCCATTGTATTCATGCCGTGGGGGAGGGAGTGGGGAGAGGAAACGGGAAAGGGGGGAGGAAAGGGAGGAAGACGGGAGGCGGGAAGAGGCGGTCTGGTCCCGCCCCGCTGAAATGGGGTCCTCCCCAAAGCGGAAAGGCCGCCTCGCCGGAGGAATTATCCCTGCGGCTAGACGGCCCTTTTTTGCGGCGGATCCGTCCCCGTCACTCCGGAGAGCCACGGGGCGGCCAGGAGGGAGCCGGTTATGCTCCCACCTCTTCTCCCACCAGCCAGCGGACGAAGCGCTTCACCACCACGCCAGGAGCGACCTTGGCCAGGGTGGTGTGCTCGTCATCGATCCAAGGCATATCCATGAGGCAGATCTCGCTGAAGCGCTTGTTCAGCTTGCCCTGGAGGATGCCCGCCAGAACCTTCTCCGGCTTGCCCTGGAGCTTGGGATCGGCGGCGGCAATCTCCCGTTCCTTCTCGATGAAGGAGGCGGGGACATCCTTGCTGGAGATGTAGGTGGGGTTGCTGGCGGTGATGTGGAGGGCGATGTTGTTCAGCAGAGCGGCGTCCTGGGTGCCTTCCACCTCCACCAGAGTGGCGTAGGGCTGGGCGGTGTGCAGGTAGTAGGCCAGCTTGCCATTCTCGCCGGCGGTCCACTTCACGGCACGGCGGATAGACATGTTCTCACCGATCTTGCCGATGAGGGCGTGGAGCTCGGCCTCCATGTCGGCGGCCAGCTGGGCGCTGACATCACCCTCGGCCTGGTAGGACAGAGCCTTGTCGGCGGCCTGCTGCACCAGGGCCTTGAACTCGGCGGTGCCGGCCACGAAGTCGGTCTCGCAGAGCACTTCCACCAGCGCCACGCTGCTGTCGGCGGCGGCCACGCCCCACTTGCCCTGGTTCACAGCCCGGCCGGCGCGCTTCTGAGCCTTGGCCATGCCCGCTTTGCGGAGGTACTCGATGGCACCTTCCACATCGCCGTTGCTCTCCAGAAGAGCCTTCTTGCACTCCATCATGCCGCAGCCAGTCTTCCGGCGCAGCTCCATCACTTCCTTCGCACTGATTTCAGCCATCGTAAAATCTCCTGATTCTCTTACTTTGCGACCACCCCCGCAGGAGCGGCCAAATCTCCCCCGCCTGCCCCGTCACGTCAGGGGAAAACAGGCAGGGGAACTACCCTATGCCGGGGTCACCGGCGGACTAGGCCTTCGCCTCTTCGGCGGGAGCCTCGGCGGCGGCCTCCTCGGAAGCCTTGTCATCCCGGGCAGCGGCGGCCTCAGCCTCGGCGGCCTGGGCGGCGGCCTTCTTCTTGCCCGCCATGTTGCGGCCTTCCTGGACGGCGTCCTGGAGGGCGGCCACGATCACCTTGATGGCCCGGAGGGCGTCATCGTTGCCGGGCACCACATAGTCGATGCCGTCGGGATCGCAGTTGGAGTCCACCAGAGCCACCACGGGGATCTGGAGCTTGATGGCTTCCTGGACGGCGATGTGCTCCCGGTCCACATCGATGATCACCACAGCGGCGGGCAGTCCGGGCATATCGGCGATGCCGCCCAGAGCGGTCTCCAGCTTGTTGAGCTCCCGCTTCAGACCGGCCACCACCTTCTTGGGCATCTTATCAAAGCTGCCGTCCTGGCTCTGGGTGCGCAGCTTCTTCATGGCGGCCACGCGGGTCTGGACCACCTTGGCATTGGTCAGGGTGCCACCCAGCCAGCGGTCGCACATATAGGGCATGCCCACGCTCTCGGCGGCGCCCCGGACGATCTCCTGGGCCTGGCGCTTGGCGCCCACGAAGAGGATCTGTCCGCCCTCAGAGGCAGTCTTGGTCAGGAAATCGCAGGCGACAGCCAGCTGTCTCATGGTCTTTCCCAGATCGAAAATGGTGATGCCATTGCGGGTCCCGTAGATGTACTTCTTCATCTTGGGGTTCCAGCGGCGGGTCTGATGGCCAAAGTGAACTCCTGCTTCCAGCAGGTCGGTAATGGTGATCTTCGCCATGTGGGGTCTGACTCCTCTTCGTTGATTCGGGCTTTATCCCTACCGTCCCCCGGAAATGCGGAGGCCGGGGGGAAAGGCAAGCGCCGACAGGGCCGAGTGTTGGGGAAAACGCCCCCTGTCCCAGGACAGGCGGGCGGAAGGCATAATGTATTCCAGACGTGGGATTTTTCAAGGGGAAATCCCGCCACCCGGGGGATTCATGAGGATGTCATTCAATGGTCTGGCATAGGCAAGCGCCCATGGGAATTTCGAGCGTCTGCCGCCATTTTTCGACGGTACTTCTAGAAGGATTTATCCTACTGGGGATGGCGGGATGGGGGCGAGGGGAACCTCTTGCCTCGCGCGCACGCGTGCATACATGACAGGAAGCATGACAGGAAGAAACCATAGGACGGGGAAGCCCCGGAGAAGGGACGCTTCCGAATCCCTGTTTCCCGGCGTCAGGATAGAACCCTATTGCATTTACCCTGATTCCAGAGAAGGGACGCTTCCGAATCCCTGTTTCCCGGGACAATTTGAGCGGGAACACCGCCCCCTGCGGGGGAGCGGGCAAATACGGGCGGCAGATGGACTTCGAGGATGGGAACACCCCACCACCTGCGGGGGAGCGTAGGGACCGATTTTCCGCCCTTCCCTCTTTCCCGCCGTTACGGGAAGAGGATTTGGCGCAGGGAGACGGGATTCCCTGCCTGGACGGCCCGCCAGCCCCAGCGTTCCGCCGCCTCCACCAGGTCCTTCCGGTCATCCAGATAGAGATCGGGGACTCCGAAGCGGCTCTCAAAGGCCCGGAACATTTCCGGGGAGGGTTTCAGGGCGTGGACCTGGTCGCTCCGGACGGCGTCCACAATGAAGTCGAACTGGCCCGGTGTCAGTTCCCGGAAGCGCTGATAGTGAATGGGATTGATATCCGTGAAGAAGACGAAATGGGTGCCGGTCTTCGCCATGGCCTCCACCAGCTCCGGCATTCCCGGGATGGCAGGAAGCAGATATTCCCGGTGGGCCTGGAGAATCACCTCCTTGCTCCAGCGTCCCTGGAAGCGCTGATAGAATTCCTCCAGGTATTCCTCCTGGCTGGCATATCCCGTGAGGAAGCGATGGAAGGAGGGGCCAAAGGGTTCCACCCCCAGGGCCAGGGTCTCCCCCGACTCCGGCAGCCCCAGGGTGCGGTAGAGGCCCTGGCGATATTGGCGAATCAGGGTATTGCCGATGTCCAAAGCCACCAGACGATAGGGGTTGTGTTCAGGAAGCCATGGAGCAGTCATCGTCTCTCTCCGAAATCCGGGGCGGGGGGTGCAGAAAAGCAGAAGGCCCGCCCTTCCACCTCCGTCCGTTCGCGGGGAAGGGACGGCACCGGGAAAAGCGGGCGTTCACGGCAAGAGGGAGAGGAGGCGGGCTCCCCTCCCTTCAGGGATTGCCTAGGCCAGGGCGGCGCGGACGGCATCCAGCTGTCCGGCGGAACCCAGCTTCACGTTCTTGTCGGCGATGAAGTCGGCGTAGGCAGCCATGAACTCCTTGCCGGCGGGACGCAGATCGAAGTCCTCGGGCTTGAGGATGAAGTGCTCACGGTGGACGCGGCACCACACCAGGCGGCCGTCGGTGTCGATGTTGATCTTGGTCACGCCCAGCTTGGCGGCGGGGAGGAACTGGTCGGCATCCACGCCCTTGGCGCCGGCGAGCTTTCCTCCGGCGATGTTGATGCGGCGGACCTCATCCTGGGGGACGGAGCTGGAGCCGTGCATCACCAGGGGGAAGTTGGGGAGGCGCTTCTGGATTTCGGCCAGCACATCGAAGTGGAGGCCCTGGGTGCCGGAGAACTTGAAGGCGCCGTGGGAGGTGCCGATGGCGCAGGCCAGGCTGTCCACTCCGGTGCGTTCCACAAATTCCTTGGCCTGGTCGGGATCGGTGAGCTTGGCATCGCTCTCGGAGACCTGGACGTGCTCTTCCACACCGCCCAGCTGGCCCAGCTCAGCCTCCACCACCAGTCCCTTGGCGTGGGCGGCTTCCACCACCCGCTTGGTGATGGCCACGTTTTCCTCGAAGGGTTTGGCGGAGGCGTCGATCATCACGGAGCTGTAGAAGCCGGAGTTGATGCAGTCCATGCAGGTAGCCTCGTCGCCGTGGTCCAGATGGACGGCGAAGATGGCCTCGGGGAAGACCTGGTCGGCGGCACGGATGATACCCTCCAGCATCAGCTTGTTGGTATAGCTGCGGGCGCCCTTGGAGATCTGGATGATGAAGGGGGCCTTGCTGGCGATATTGCCGCGGAAGAGTCCCATGCACTGCTCCAGGTTGTTGATGTTATAGGCGCCGATGGCGTACTTGCCGTAGGCCTGCTTGAAGAGTTCCTTCGTGGTGACAATCATCGCTGTGATTCCTTCTTGGGTTGAGAGAGAGGCTTCTGCCTCCGTTGAGAAAGTGGCCGTACTATAAGCCCTGGACGCCTGTTTTCCCTCCGCCTCATGGAGGACGGAGGGTTGTTTCGGCCCAGGAGAGAAGACCTAGAGCTTGGAGGGGACCTGGAGGATCATTCCCGCCTTCAGGTCGGCATCGCTCTTCACCTGGGGATTCTGCTCCAGGAGGGCCTCCACGGTGATTTCATACATGGAGGCGATGCTGGACAGGGTGTCCCCCTCGCTGATGGCATGGTTGATGAAGCTCCACTGGGGCACCTCCGTCTCTTCGGGGAGGACGTCCGTCTCGGCAGGTTCCACGGGCGCCAGAGGAGCGGCGGGGCTCTCTTCCACGGCGGGGGCGGCAGGGGCGGCAGGAGCGGCGGGCGCCGGGGCAGGCTCGGCGGGGGCGGCGGCGCCTTTCAGCTTCAGGACCTGGCCCACCTTCAGCTTATCGGAGGAGAGGTTGTTCCAGCGGAGGAGGTCGGCCGTCTTCACGCCGAAGCGACGGGCGATGAGCCACAGGGAATCACCGGAGCGGACGGTGTATTTGCCGTCCTCGGGAATGGTCTCCCGGGCCACCGACTTCTTGCCCGTGGAGGGCTGGGCAGAGGAGGTAGAGGGGGAGGCGGAGGGAGCCTTGGCGCCGGCGGGCAAAGTCAGGGTCTGGCCCACCTGAATCTTATCCGGGCTGGAGAGCTGGGGATTGGCGGCCAGGAGATCCGCCGTCTTCACCCCATGGGCCACGGCAATGCGGGAGAGGCTGTCGCCGCCCCGGACCACATAGGTGAGGGTTCCGGCGGCCTCGGCCTTGGGGGCCGCGGCCTGAGGCACGGGAGGCAGCTCCCACTGGACCGGCTCCGCTTCCGCGGCCACGGCGACAGGGGCTTCCTGAGGAGGCAGGGGGGACTCCACTTCCACCACTTCCACCTGGCTCTCCAGTTCAGGGGCGGGCGCCACAAAGGCATTTTCTTCTCCGATGCCGGCATATCCTCCCTGGGGAGCGGCCTCCGGCACGGCGGGCAGTTCCTGGGACACCCGGGGGAGAGCCTGGATCTGTTCGTAGGCGGGGGGGATGCTGCCACGGCTGCTCATGATTCCCGTGTAGGGGTTGGCGGGTTTCGGGGCGCTGGTGCGGCAGCCGGAGAGGGCGCAGACCAGGGCGGTGCAGAGGGAGAGCGTGCCGATGCGGGCGAGGAGATTCTTTTTCATCGTCATCCGACAGGAGGGTTGGGGAGGGAGTTAGGAATAGGCGGGGAAAGGGATTTCGGGGAGAGGAGGAGGCTCAGGCGGAAGTCGTCGGCGGTTCCTTCCCGGGGGGAAGCGCACGCATGGCGGCAGCGAAGCGGTCGCCCCGCTCCGCATAGGAACGGAACATATCCATGCTGGCGCAGCCAGGGGAAAGCAGGACGATCTCGCCGGGGGACGCCCCCTGCGCCGCCCGGGTCACCGCCTCCTCCAGGGAGTCGCAGAGCACACAGGGCGCTTCCTCCCTCCATGCCTCCTGCAGTCGATGCCGGCACTCCCCGATCAGGAAAACGCGTTTAACATACATTCTGATGTCCGGTTTGGCTTCCCTCAGAGCGCACCCCTTGTCCAGTCCGCCGGCGATGAGGGAGATTCCCTTTCCGGCGCAGGGTCCCAGGGTGCGGAGGGCCTGGATGAGGGCATCCACATCCGTGGCCTTGGAATCGTCCACGAACCGGATTCCCTGCCATTCCCCCACCGTCTGGATCCGATGGGGCCCGCACTGGAAGTGGGAGAGGGCCACCCGGTAGTGTTCCCGGGGGATGCCCAGGGAGGTCAGAAGGGAGACCACCGCCATGGCGTTCTCCAGATTGTGGTTTCCCTGGAGGCGAAGAGAATACCGGGGGACCACCAGTTCCTCGGGAGGGGTGACTTTCCGGATGCCGTCCGCCGCCACCTGCCAGTCCTGGGCGAGGGGACGCTGGGCGGTTTGCGGCTCCTCTCCCCGGAGCCACAGGCGCACCCGGCGGGTCTCGGGAGAGAGCCGCAGAGCGTCTTCCAGGGCGGCGTGATAGACGGCCACCCCGCCGGGGAGGAGCTGTTCCAGGAGCCGGGCCTTCAGGGCGGTGTAGCGTTCCAGGGAGCCATGGCGGTCCAGGTGGTCAGGGGTCACATTCAGCAGGATGGCCCCCTTGGCCCGGAAGCTGGTGGCGTGCTCCAGCTGAAAACTGCTGACCTCCACCACCAGGGCATCCAGGTCAGGCTG
>JAEDNW010000069.1:0-12883 GCA_016302315.1 Lentisphaeria bacterium | reverse complement strand
CCCCATTCTCTCCCCTTTCCTCACGTCCCCCCTATGAGATTCCTTCCCGCCATCCTTCTCGCCCTCGCCGCCACCCCCCTGCTTCCGGCCCAGGAGGCCACCATCACCGCCCGGGACCTGATCGTGAAGGGCGGGGATCTCATGTACGTCCTCCTCGCCCTCTCCCTGGTGGCCGTGATGCTGATCATCTACTACTGCCTCTCCCTGCGCCGGGGAGTCCTGGCTCCCGCCAAATTCCTCCATGGCGCCCAGGATGCCGCAGAGGCGGGAGACTGGGATCTGCTGGAGGAGATTTCCCGGAAGGACGGTTCTCTGGCGGCCAAGGCGGTGCTGGCGGCGGTCCAGGAGCGGGAGAATGGTCTTGAGGAGGCCCGGAAGGCCATGGAGGAGGAAGGCGCCCGGCAGACGGCCATTCTCTGGGGGCGTCTCCAGTATCTCATGGATGTGGCCAGCATCGCCCCCATGGTGGGACTCCTGGGAACGGTCTGGGGCATGATGGTCTCCTTCCTGGCCCTGGATACCGATCTGGCCATGGCCAACAAGGTGAGCAACCTCACCAGCGGTGTCTCCCAAGCCATGTTCACCACCTTCGGAGGGCTGGTCATCGCCATCTTCTCCCTGGCCGCCTACGCCCTCTTCCGGGGACGCCTCAACCGCCTCATCGCCCAGGTGGAAGTGGACTGCAAAGCCGTGCTGCGGAGGTTTAAGAAAGCATGAACTTCCGCAAGAACATCCAGGAACGCCAGACGGGATTTCCCATGGCTCCCATGCTGGACATCGTCTTCCTGCTTCTGATCCATTTCATGGCGGCCACGGTCTTTGCCCAATGGGAGAAGCAGGTGGACATCACCGTGCCCACCGCCAAGACCGCCCGGGAGCAGACCCGCCATGTGGGGGAGCTGATCCTCAACGTGGACAAGGAGGGCCAGCTCTTCATCAACGGGCAACCCTACTCCGACCAGACCGCCCTGGAACTGCTGCGCCAGATCGCCGATGCCTTCCGGGACCAGCCCATTATCCTGCGGGCGGACCAGGAGACCAGCGTGCAGTCCCTCATCCATGTGATGGATCTCTGCCGGGAGGCAGATGTCTGGAATATCGCCCTTGCCACCGTCACGCCCCAGGAATGAAATCCTTCCCCTCCCTCCTTCTCGCCGGGATGGCCCTCTCCCTGCTGGCCTCCTCCCTCCTGGCGCAAGCCCCCCTCCTCCCCCAGGACGGCCTGCTCTCCCCCGAGGAGTCCGTGGCCTTCATCCAGGGGCTGGAAGCCCGGGGCCTTCATGACGAATGTCTTCGCCAGGCCGAGGTGTTTCTGCAGCGCTATCCCGGGCATCCCTACCGGGAGCAGGTGGACCAACGGAAAATCCGGAGTCTCCTTTCCCTGAAGCAGTATCCGGAAGTCGTGGAGGCCATCCGGAGGCATCTGAAGGACTTTCCCGAAAGTGAGGTCCGCCAGGAATTTCTTCAGTGTCTGGGGCGCTGTCTTCAGGAGACGGGAGATGCCGCCGCCGCATTGGAAATCTATCAGGAACTTCTGAAGGAGGCCTCTTCGGCCTCTTCCGAGGAGGCGGAGGAGCTGCGGTATCGTCTGGCGGTCTGCCTGGCCACCGTGGGCAGGGACCAGGAGGCCCGGGGGGAACTGCGGAAGCTGGCCTCCCAGCCCCTGGATGCCCAGCATCTCCCCCGGGTCTACGCCCGGCAGTATCTGGCCATCCTCCGCCAGAATGACGGGGATGCCGCCGGGGCCTTGGCCATGCTCCAGCCTCTCCTGCTTCTCCAGGGCCTGCCGGATGCCCTGCGCCAGAATCTCCTCCTCACCGCCGGCTATCTGGCCTTCCTCCCCCCTCTGCAGGATTTCGCCCAGGCCCGCACCGCCTACGGCTCCTTCCTCTCCGAATATCCCCAGGATTCCCGCGCCCTGGAAGTGCGCCGAAATCTCCTCTCCTGCACCTACGCCCTGGGAGAACACCAGGAATTCCTCCGGCTTTTCCAGGAATACCGGTCGCAGCTCCCGGCCGAGGCGCCTCAGGACTGGGATCTCCTCTGGCTGGCCGCCCAGTCCCTCCTGGCCCTGGAACGCTGGGAGGAAGCCCTGCCCCATCTCCAGGCCCTGGTCCAGAGCGATGCCATAGCCGCCCCACGGCGGCAGAAGGCCCACAGCCTCAGCATCTTCTGCCTGGACTCCCTCCATCGCCCCCAGGAGGTCGTCCAGGAGGCGGAGCGCTATGCCCAGCTCTATCCCCAGGCCTCGGACCTGGCGCAGATCCTTCTGCGGCAAGGCGCCGCCCTCCAGGAACTCCATCGCGAGGAGGAGGCCATCCGGCTCTATGAAGCCCTTCTGCCCCGTCTGGCCGCCGGAGCCCCGGCCCTCTATCAGCAGGCGGGACTTTCCCTGATGCATCTTCTGGAGGCTCAGGGAGATTTCGGGGCGGCGGTGACCCTGTGCCTCACTCTGGCGGAAAAAGCGCCGGCCGCCGCCACCCAGGAAGTCCAAAGCGGGGATTCTCTCCGGGAAGCGGCTCTGCCCCTGCTCCTGAAGATTCCCGCCGATCCCCGGGCCCTTCCTGTGGTGGATCAGCTCCTGAGCCAGGCCACCGGGGGAGAAAAGCCGACTCGTCTCCTCCTGCTGCGGTATCAGTTTGCCTTGGAAAGCAAGGATCTTTCCCAGGCGGCCGCCACCATTCAGCGCATTCTTCCTCTCTGCACCCCCGCCCAGGCCCCCGTCTGGCACCAGCGGAACGCCTTGATTCTCCGGCAGCAGAAGCAGTATCCGGAGGCCATCCAGGAATACCAGGGGATACTCAGCCATCCGGAGACCCCCGAGGCGATGCGCCGGGAAATCCTGCCTGACCTGGTGGCGCTCCTCTACTTCCAGAAACGCGGGCCGGAGGCGGTTCCCTACCTAGAAGAGCTCTTCCGCCTCTCCTCCCCAGCCACCCTCTCCCGGGTGCTTCTGGCCCATATCGCCCAAGAACGGCGCGCCCAGAAGGACTACCACAATGCCCAGAGAGCCGTCAGTGCCCTGCTTCAGGACAAGGGGTGTCCCCCGGAGGAGCGCATTCCCCTGATGCTGCATCTGGCGGATCTCCACTTCCTGGAAGGACAGCTCCCCCAGTGCCGTGCCGTCCTGGAGGAAATCGCTGCCCGGCAGAGTGCCCAGGGGGCGCCCCTTCCCATGGATCTGCTGGCCCTGAAGGCGGAACTGGCCCTGATGGACCACCAGCCGGATGCCGCCCTCACCTATGCCAAGGAAGCCCAGGAACGGCGGGACACCGCCCTCCTGCCGGACTCCCGCCCCCGGGTCCAATGGGCCTTGGCCCAGGCTCTCCTTACCCTCCAGGACTACCCCGGCGCCCTGACGGCCGCCACCCAGGGCTTCATCCTGGAAAAACACCCGGTCTATTCTCCCCGGTGCTATCTGGTAGCCGCCATGGCCAAGGAAGCCCAGGGAGACGCCAAAACGGCGGCGGAACTTCGCAACGCCCTGCAGAAGGAATATCCTGATTCTTCAGACACCACTCCCTAGCCACCACCTCTCCTCCCCACCCTAGACACGACTATGCCACGCCTCCTCCTATTCCTGGCGATGTCCCTCTCTCTTTCCCTGGCAGCCCAGCTCCGCATTCTCCTCCCCGCCGCCCCCAGCGCCCCGGAGAAGACCGCCGCCGGCCAGCTGGCCAAATATCTTCCCCTGCTCAGCGGGGCCCCTCTCCAGGTCTCCATCCTCTCCGAGGACGACCCCGTCGCACGGGACGCCGAGCCCTCCTCCACCATCTACCTGGGCAAGACGGAAAACGCCCTCCTGGCCTTGGGACTGGATTCCTGGGACTCCCTCCAGCCCGATGAAATCCTCTACCGGGTGGACGACCTGGGGGCACTGTGGATCGCCGGCGAAGGCACCCGGGGCACCCTCTACGCCGCCTTCGAACTCCTGGAGCGGGAATACAGCGCCCGGTTCTTCACCGCCGACTGCGAATATCTGCCCCAGACCCCGGGGGTCCTGACCCTGCCTGCCCCGGGCACCGCCTACCGCTATGCGCCCCCCTTCATCACCCGGGTGGCCTACTACCAGTCCATCCTCGAGGGCAAGCCGGAGTTCATTGTGAAGATGCGCAACAACTTCTGGAGCATTCCGGAGGAATGGGGCGGCAACGACAACATCATTGGCTTCGTCCACACCATGGAGCGCTTCATTCCCGAATCCCATTTCCAGGAGCATCCCGAATGGTTCTCCTTCCGGGACGGCTTCCGGGACGCCGGCTCCATGAGCCAGCTTTGCCTCACCAACCAGGAGATGCGCCAGGAGCTCACCCGGCGCGTCCTGGAGGAGCTCCGGAAGGATGGGGGAAAGAGCCACTTCATCTCCGTCTCCCAGAATGACAACAGACGGTACTGCCTCTGCCCGGAATGCACCGCCTTTGTGGAAGCCCACGGCAATCAGACCGACCTCCTGCTGGACTGCGTCAACCAGGTGGCGGAGGCGGTGGAGAAGGAATTCCCCAAGGTCTATGTGGACACCCTGGCCTACAGCTACACCCGCCAGCCCCCCAAGACCGTCCGCCCCCGGAAGAACGTGGCCATTCGCTATTGCACCATCGAGGCCCTCTCTTTCTTCCCCCTGGAGTCCTCCCAGAACCAGAAGCTCTTCCAGGAAATGCAGGAATGGAAGAAGGTGGCCAACAAGATGCTCATCTGGAACTACGTCACCGATTTCACCCGCTACTATATCCCCCATCCCAACTGGAACACCCTGGCCCAGGACACCCGGCTCTTCCGGGATTGCAACGCCATCAACATCTTTCAGCAGGGCGCCTTCAACGCCTGCGGCCCCGCCGCCGACCTGGGAGACTTGAGAGCCTATCTCCTCTCCCGCCTCCTCTGGGATCCTGACGCCGACGACCAGGCCCTGCTTGACGAGTTCTGCCAGCACTTCTACGGTCCCGCCACTCCCTATGTCAAGACCTATCTGGAGGGAACCGTGGCTCTGGCCCAGGCCCATCCGGAAATCCAGGACAACTGCTATGCGGACAACACCCGCTCTTGGATGAGCGACGAGGAGCTGGTGGATCTCTGGAGGCGGGTGTATGCTGGCGTCCACGCCCTGGCGGAGGATCCGGTCTACGGTCCCCGCATGGAGATGGCGGCCCTCCCCCTCACCATGGATCTCCTGGATCGCCAGGAACTGCTGCTGCTTCCCCCGGAGGAGCGCCTCGCCCCCCTGCGGAATGTGGATCCCGTGGCCCTCTGCGATTGGTGCATGAAGGTGATGCAGCGGGACGGGGTGCAGTTCCTCAACGAGAACCACACCTTCACGGCCAAGGGATGGGGCGCACGCCTCAAGGGCGCCTTCAACCGCACCTTCGTCCTGCCGGATGTTCCCCTGGCCGAATCGCTGCCTCCCGGGCTTCCGGAGGGGCAGAAGGCCTGGAGCTGGAATGTGGAAACCCTGGGAGGCCTTCCCTACGCCTCCAGCATCCGCACCATCATGCTCTCGGAGGACCCCGCCGCCGACGGGGGTAAGGCCATCACCATGCCCAACACCCACCACGAGTGGTTCCTCCAAATGCGGAATCTCCCCCGGGGCGTCTTTGATGTCTATCTCTCCGTGCGCTGCGATCTGAAGCCAGGCCATCCCGCCCAAGGAGTGGCCATGACCTTCGGCAACTACCCCGACGGCCCCCAGGCCCTCACCACCGCCACCGCTGAAGCCCTGGCCGGCCCGGAATACAAGCTCATCTACCTGGGACGCTCCAATCTCAACCGGGCCAACTACTTCTACGGAGCCCCCGTCATCAATCCCAACGTGGAACGCGTCTGGTTCGACCAGTTCGTGGTCACCAATCCCACCGACGACCAGGGCAATCCCCTAACCCTCCCTGAGGAAGAGGAGGAGTAATCCCCTCGCCACCAAACACAACCCCTGTTTTTTCCCTACAACAAACACATAAGGCACAACACGATGGCAGTCGTAGAAAAAACCACCATTGGCTACGGTTCCCGTCTGGGCAGTTCTCTCAAGGGAATCTTCACTGGTCTCCTCATGGTTCTGGCGGGCATTGTCCTGCTCTGGTGGAACGAGGGACGTTCCGTGCGGCGCTACAAGGCCCTCAAGGAGGGGGCCGCCGCGGTGATTTCCATCTCCGCCGACCAGGTGTTGCCGGAGAACGAGGGGAAGCTGGTGCACCTCACCGCCCCCGCCGTCACCCAGGAAACCCTCCAGGATTCCGAATTCGGGCTGTCCCTGCCCGGAGCCTTGCGCCTGGAGCGGAAGGTGGAGATGTATCAGTGGCAGGAGCATTCCGAGACGAGAGAGGAGGAGAAGCTGGGGGGCAAAGTGGAGAAGACCACCACATACACCTATGAGAAAGTGTGGTCCAGCACCCCCATCGACTCCCGGAACTTCAAGGAAGCCGGCCATGAAAATCCCGCCCGCTCTCCCATTCCCGAGAAGACCATCCTGCCCGCCCGGGTCACGGTGGGCGCCTTCCGTCTCACCCCCGAACAGATCCAAAAGGTGGGGGGCGCCCGGGAGTTGGCTCTCGCCCCGGACTACCAGGTGCCGGAAAACCTGCCCGCCCTCCTGCCCCTCTACCAGACGCCCCGGATCTCCTCCCAGGAAATCTACTTCCCCGTCAAGAAGGGAAACGCTCCCGAGGGTGGCGCCCCTGCGGGAGAGAACACGCCGGAAATCGGGGATCTCCGGGTCTCCTTCCAGGTGGTGGATTCCCATGACATCTCCCTGGTCTACGTCCAGAAAGGGGACTCCTTCGCCGTCTACCAGGCCAAGACGGGCACCGTGGCCCTCCAGGCCGATGGCATCAAGACCGCAGACGAGATGTTCACCTCCGCCCAAAGCGCCAACAAAGTCATGACCTGGCTCCTCCGGCTGGTAGGCTTCTTCCTGATCTTCAGCGGCTTCCAGGCCATCTTCAAGCCCATCCAGGTTCTGGCCAGCGTCATTCCCTTCCTGGGACGCATGGTGGGCGCAGGCACCTCCACCATCTCCTTCCTCCTGGCCCTGCCCATCTCCCTGCTGGTCATCTCCCTGGCCTGGCTCTTCTACCGCCCCGTCCTCGCCGTGGTCCTCCTGGTGGCGATGGCGGCCTCCCTCTACGGGCTGAAAACCGCCTTCGCCAAATTGAAGAAACCCGAGGCCCCTGTCCAGGCCTAGCTCCCCTCCCATGGCCCGTCCCGCCACCCGACTCCTCTTCCTGGATGCCTGCATCCGCCGGGAACGCTCCCGCACCGAAGCCCTGGCCCAGGCCTATCTCCGCCTGCGGGAAAAGCTGGGACCCGTGGAGTGCCAGCAGGTCATTCTGGAAGAGGAAACCCTCCTCCCCCTCAATGAACAACGCCTCCAGGAAAGGGAAGAGGCCATCCAGAAGGGAGACTACTCGGGAGAAGCCTTCCGACTCCCCCGGCAGCTGGCCTGGGCCCAGGAACTGGTCATCGCCGCACCTTACTGGGACCTGAGTTTCCCCGCCTCCTTGAAAGTCTATTGGGAAAACTGCTGCGTCTACGGCCTGACCTTCCGCTATACCCCCGAGGGAAAACCCCGGGGACTCACCGCACTCCAGAAGGCCACCTACCTCACCACCGCCGGCGGAATCATCGGAACCGCAGACTTCGGATTCCTCTATCTCCAGGGACTCCTCCAGGGACTCCTGGGCGTCCACACCGTGGAACGATTCGCCGCCGAAGGCCTGGATATCCAGGGAAACTCCCCCACGGAAATTCTCCATCACACCATCCAGGAAATGGAACGCCATCTCCTGAACCCCTGAGGGAGGAACTCCCTTCCCGTCTCCCCCAGGGGTTGCGCATCCCCTCTCAGATGATACATTAAGAGCATATCACAAACCACCCTCGCACTTTTCCCTTCCCTCCTCTCCTCCATGAAGTTAGCCCGCACCCCCACCATGCGTCGGATGCCTACGTATCTGCACCGCCTTCTGCGGATGCAGGCGGCGGGGGAGGAATGGATTTCCTGCGCGGACCTGGCGGCCTACATGAACATCCCCCATATCCTGGTGCGAAAGGATGTGGCCATGACGGGATTGCGGGGAAATCGGCGTTACGGATTCCGGGTGAATGAACTGATCGACGCCATTCTCCGGTTTGTGGGCTGGGATCGTCCCTCCACCGCCACCCTGGTAGGGGCCGGCGCCCTGGGGACTGCCCTGCTGGGATTCTCGGATTTTGCCACCTACCACTTTTCCATCACTTCGGTGTTCGACTCCGATCCGGCGAAGATCGGCCGGGAAGTCCATGGATTCCCCATCTACGACATCGCCGAAATTCGCACACGCCTGAAGCACTTCTCCCCGAAAATCGGGATTCTCTGCGTGCCGGCAGTGGGGGCTCAGCTGACCTCCGACATTCTGGTGTCCCTGGGAATCCGGTATATCTGGAATTTCGCCAATGTCTGCCTCCAGGTTCCCCCGGGGGTCATTGTGCAGCGGGAGGTCATTGCCGGCGGCCTAGCCGTCCTCTCCGCCAAGATCAAACAGATGGAAGCCGGAGAAGTCTCCGGAAGCGGCGAAGAGGAGTAGTTTTGTTATAACTCCCTAATAGGCAATGGGTTATCACAATATACAGACCCATTGCCCTTTGTTTATGGGGAGACGGAGAATGATTCCGTGACGGGGAGCCACAGGAACGCCTTGTTCCAATAGGGCTGGCCATCCTCCATAACGGTGAGGGCCTTCAGGAGAGGGACGCTTTCCCCATGGCCGTCCAGGAAGGCGATATTCGCCTTGCCCTCGTGGCGGAAGATCTCCTTTTTGGCGACTTCGGTGCTGAGCATCCATTCCGGCAGCATACCGAACCCGCGGGCCGCTTCCGCGGGGAGGCCATCCAGATAGCCCGGGGTCTGAGCCAGCTGGGAAACCTCATCCAGCTTTCTCCAGGCAGGAGCGTAGGGCAGACCTTTTTCCTGGCACGCCAGATAGAGACGGCGAGACCATCCGGAGGCAGGAGACGCCTGATAGCAGACCTCTTCCCGGGCATGGTCTCCGCGGGCGCATTCCGGGCAGCGCATCAGATTCCGCCCGCCTTCCATGGTCGAATTGGCGCCCTGCTTCTGCCACTCTTCCCAGGTTTCGGGGAATTCCACCACCAGGGGGTTCACCGTGAACCAGCCGTAGGCTTCCGGCTGTCCCTGGAACGCCTCGTCCTCTTCTCCTCCCGGCACAAATTCCACCGGAGGAAGGAATCCCGCATTTTCGTCGGCATAGAGATAGGCGCCAACCATCAGCTCCCGGAGATTGGCCTGGCAGGAAGCCTGGACGGATTTCCGCCGCAGGGTCGTCAGGGTAGGCAGGGACAGAGAAGCCAGGATGACAATGATAATCGCCATCACACCAAACTCCAGCATGGTAAAGGCACATCTTTTCATCTCATCTCCTGCCAAAGGCTTTCCTACCATTTCCAGACACACAGGCAACACATTCCCCTCGCCTCCTGTCATCAGCACCACCATCTCCCCCGAACCCGGCGCACGGCCCCTCCACGCCTGCACCACCGGATTCCTGGGCTTACGCCGGCGGAAGGGGGCGGCATCCCCCGGAGGTCAGCTCCAGGGCATTGGCGTTGGTCAGAATCTCCTCCAGCTCCGGGGAGGAGAGATGAAGGCGCGTCTGCAGCCTCTCCACTTCCTCGGCGCAGTCGAAGAGGGGGTAATCCGAGCCGAAGAAGAAATTCTGGCGGGGGAAGGCCCGGAAGATCTGTTCCAGCAGATCCTGGGGGATGGCGAAGAGGGAGCTGGAGGTATCCATGTAGATATCCAGTCCCTGAAAAGCCTCCACCACATAGGGCCAGTGCCAGACGCCACCGAAGTGGGCGGCCACCAGCTTCAGCCGGGGGAAGCGGCGTTTGATGGCCGCCACCTTGAAGGGGCAGGAGGGATTCTCCGCCGGAGGGAGGCGGTCCCCCACGTGGACCAGGACCGTGAAGCGTCCCTCCACCGCCCCGAAGAAGGGCAGCAGCCGGGGATCATCCAGCCGGAAGCCCTGGAAATCCGGATGCAGCTTGATGCCGCGGATCCCCTTGTCCCAGAGATAGGCCAGCATCTCCTCCATGCGGGGATAGTCGGGATGCATGGTGCCGAAGGGGATGATGCCCGGAGTTCCCAGGAGGGAAGCGGCATAGTGATTGGCGGGTTCCACCTGTTCCTGCTTGGTGGCGGCGGCCAGCACGGCAGAGTAGGCGATGCCCGCCCGGCGGAGCCGGGGCACCATGTCCTCCCACAGTCCATTGCCGATGGCGGGAATGTGGTAGTGTTCCTGGAGCTGCGCCACCACCTTGTCCGCAATCTTGGGATGGAAGGCGTGGGCGTGCAGATCAATGCGAGGAAGGGAGGACATGGCAGTCTCCTCTGAGGACGTATCCCTAGGCGTTCTTCTCCGCCCACTGCCGTACATACTCCAGCAGATGCTCGTTCACGGGCACCAGCTGGGGACGCTTGGCGAAGCTGGCCGCCAGGGCATTGGAGAAGGCCACGGCGGGAAGACGGGTCACCCCCAGAGCCGCCAGCAGGCCGAACATGACCGTGTTGGCTCCCTTGGGATTGCCGCCCTCCTCCGCCAGCTGCTGGGCGGGCACCGCAATGCCACGCACCCCTTCCGGCATCTCCTGGGTCCCCATCACGGCGTCGTACACAATCACGCCGCCCTTCTTCACCTCGTCCTTGAACTTGTCCAAGGAGGGGCGGTTCATGGCCACCAGCACATCGGGATGGTAGATCACCGGAGAGCCGATCTCATGGGTGGCCAGCGTGACGGAGCAATTCGACGTGCCGCCGCGCTGTTCCGGCCCGTAGGAGGGATACCAGGAGACCGTCCGCCCCACGGAAAGGCCCGCCTGGGCGATCATGGTGCCCAGGGAGAGGACGCCCTGGCCGCCGAAACCGGCGATCTTCACCTGGACATCCGGCAGGGGTTCCTGAGCGGGATGAGTCTCCTCGGTGGCCCCGAAGAGCTTGTCCAGAGTCTCCTTACGGAAATCGGAGACGGGGCGTTCCACCGGAGCGGCCTCCGTGTTGTCCCGGAAGTTCCCCAGGGGGAATTCCTTGGTCATGACTTCATTCACCCACTTGTTGGTGTCCACCGTGGACATCTTCAGGTTGGTGGGGCAGGCAGAGAGGACTTCCACAAAGGTATAGCCCCGGCCCTCCTTCTGGATCTGCAGCGCCTTGCGGATCACGTTGCGGGCCTGGCGGATATGGGCGGGATCGGTGAGGGCCACCCGTTCCACAAAGACCGGGGCCTTCAGGGCGCTGATCAGCTCGCACATATGGATGGGATAGCCCTGGCTCAGGGGATCCCGGCCGGCGGGGCAGGTCACCGTCTTTTCGCCCACCAGAGTGGTGGGGGCCATCTGGCCGCCGGTCATGCCGTAGACGGTGTTGTTCACAAAGAAGACGGCCATCTTCTCTCCCCGGTTGGCGGCCTGGAGGGTCTCGTTGAGACCGATGGAGGCCAGGTCCCCGTCTCCCTGGTAGGAGATCACCACCTGGTCCGTGGCCCGGGAGATTCCCGTGCCCACCGCAGGCGCCCGGCCATGGGCCACCTGGATGTTTCCGCAGTCGAAGTAGTAGTAGGCGAAGACGGCGCACCCCACGGGGCTGATCATCACGGTGCGGTCCTGGAGTTCCAGGTCGTGGAGCGCCTCGCCAATGAGCTTGGTCAGCACCCCGTGTCCGCAGCCGGGGCAGTAGTGGGTGGCCGTCTGTGCGGCGCCGCCCTTCCGGGGGAAGGTCTTGTAAAGACCGGTGGAGGCAATGATTTTCTCGGGCATAACGGCTTCCTCCTTACAGGGCGGACATGATCTGATCAAGGTGGAGGAGATTTCCTCCCAGGCGGCTCACCAGGTCCACGGGGACGGCGCAGGACACGGCCAGACGGATGTCGTCCCGCATCTGTCCGTTGCTCATCTCCACGGAGACAAAGCGCTTCACGCCCTGGTCCACCAACTCCTGAAGACGCTTTTCCGGGAAGGGGAAGAGAGTCTTGGGGCGCAGAAGGCCCACCTTCTTTCCCTGCTGACGGGCCTGATCCACCGCACTGCGGGCAATGCGACTGCAGATGCCGTAGGCCACCAGAACCGTCTCGGCATCCTCCGTCAGATACTCCTCCCAGCGGGCCTCCGATTCCCGGATCCGGGCATATTTCTCCTGGAGGGAATCGTTGAACTTCTCCAGCTGGTCGAAATCCAGGAAGATGCTGGTCACCAGATTCTTCCGGGTCTCCGGGGTGCCGGCCACCGCCCAGGAGGAAGCCACCGTGGGCGCCAGAGCACGCTCCGGCAGCTTCAGACTCTCCATCATCTGCCCCAGGGTGCCGTCCGCCAGCACGAAGACCGGGGTGCGCCAGCGGAAGGCCAGCTCAAAGGCCTCCATGGTGAAATCGCACATCTCCTGGACGCAATTGGGGGCCAGGACAATGCAGCGGTAGTTGCCGTGGCCGCCGCCCTTCACCACCTGATTGTAGTCGCCCTGTTCCGGGCCGATGTTGCCCAATCCGGGGCCGGCGCGCATCACATCCACAATCACCACCGGCAGCTGGGCTCCGGCGCAGTAGGAAATGCCTTCGCTCATCAGGGAGATGCCAGGGCCGCTGGAAGCGGTGAAGACCCGGTGCCCGGCGGCGGCCGCGCCGTAGCACATGTTGATGGAAGCCTCCTCGGACTCCGCCTGGAGGAACTTGCGCCCCGTCAGGGGAAAGTATTTGGAAGCCTCCTGGAGGACTTCGCTGGCGGGGGTGATGGGATAGCCGAAATAGCAGTCGGCGCCGGCATAGAGTGCGCCGATGACGACAGCGGTGTTGCCTTTTACCAGTTTGCTGGCCATAGTTGCTTCGTTGCTCCTGGGGTGGCTGCGGTTAGT
>JAEDNW010000183.1:0-2661 GCA_016302315.1 Lentisphaeria bacterium | reverse complement strand
ACCCCCGTGGGGGGAATCCAGCCACTGACCACCCCCACATTCACCAGGGACTGCACGGCAATCAGCAGGGACACGCCGGCACAGAGCAGCAGATCCTCCCGCCTTCGGCACTGCTTTCCCACCGCCAGAATGCAGACGCACAGAAGGGAATAGCCCAGAACCACCCCCAGCAGGCCCAGAAAGCCCATCTCCTCTCCGATCACCGCCACAATGAAATCCGTGTGGGGTTCCGGAAGATAGGTCTTCATGTATCCCTGGGAGTATCCCAGCCCCGAAAAGCCGCCAATGCCCAGGCAGATCTGGGAACGGAAGAGCTGGAAGGACTCCCCCTGCCGGGCATCCTCTGGATGGAGCCAGGCCACGATCCGGGCACGGCGCATGGGGCTGCCGGCGATGCCGGCAAACCCCAGGATGCCCCCCAGTAGAATCAGGATCAGCAGCCACCGGAAGCGGACCCCGGCCAGAAACATCATCCCCAGCAGGGTGGCCCCGGTCACCACCGAGGTGGACAGATCCTTCCCCAGAAAAATCGACGCCAGCACCGCCCCGGCGCACCCCACGGGAATCGCAACCCCCGCCACAAATTTCCTGATCTTCTCCCGCCCCAGGCTTCCGTAGTAGGCGGAGAGAAAAAGCACCATGGCCACCTTGGCAAACTCCGAAGGCTGAACCTGCAGCGGCCCCAGCCGGAACCACCGCACCGCCCCCTTCACCGAAGAGGCCAGGGGAAAGAACTTCAGCATCTGCCCCCCGCCCAGCTTCACGCTGACAGCCGCCAGGCTCAGATAGGCCAGGCAGAGGACGGACAACCCAAGCAGCCAATGGCTGTAGCGGTAGAGCTTGTCCAGGGGCATGAAGCACGCCGTCAGACAGGCCACCGCCCCCAGCCCGATCCACAGCAGCTGGGTCCGGAAAAACCGGGCGCCAGGCACCTGGTTGGTGGCCGAGGCGATCATGCAGGCTCCCGCCACCAGCAGCAACACCATCAGCACCATGGCGCAGGGCCCCGCCAGACGGGAGGAAAGGGACAGACCGCTGCCCGGCTCCTCCGCACTCCATACCTGCGGGCGGGAATTCTCCTCGCTTTGCCGCGACATCCCCTCAGCCATGGCACCCGCCCCCCGGCAGAAGATCCCGGAATCCGGCAAAGACCCGGCCGAAATCCACCGGCCCCACCTGACGCCCCTGGTATTCCTTCCAAAGCCGCTCCACCCCCTCCTGAAGATGACGGGGGGTGACGCCGTTGCGGATGGACTCCACCGCCTCGATGAAGGCGGCCAGCTTGTCCGCACAGCAGACGATTTCCCCGTCCAGGGGCTGGAACCGGGCGTCGTTGTATTGCCTGTCCAGCTCCTCAAAGGACAATCCCATCACCATGCGCCCCTCCACCATGGCCCGGTTCTCAAACTCGTTTTCCGTAAAATACGAAAGATCCCGATACCAATGGGGGGGCACCAGAGGCAGGACCTTCTCCTCCATCTGGAGATTCTCGAATTTCTTGATGGTGTCCGCCAGCCCCTCCACGGCATTCTTCACGGGAGACGTGATATCCCGGGTCAGGGCCTCGGGAAGATCGTGGAAGAGGGCCCCCTGGAAGCCATTGACAATGCGCTGATCGCAGGCGGCGGTGTCGCAGAGGGCCAGATAGGTCATGATGGCCACCATCAGCATGTGCCCCAGGACGCTGGTGGCGGGAATCCGGGGAGACTGGCTCCAGCGCTTCTGGAAGCGGAGCTGGGCGCAGAGATCCAGAAAATCGTAGGTCTTCCGCTTCAGGGCAATCTTCTGCACCCCGATGAGATCAATGTGATCCTCCAGCTGATCCTCAATCTCCCCCTTGATACCCTCAATGCCCCGGATGAAGGGACAGAGCTGGTAGAGAATGTTGAACTCCCACTGGGTGGCCAGATAGTGGGCCGCCTTCAAAATCCGCTTTTCCCGGACGGCATAGCGGGGTTCCAGAAGATAGGCCTCCATCCGTTCCCGAAAGCCGCCCCGCACCTGGGAGGTGAGGGGGCGGAGCTCCTGGAGCACCCACTGGTTCAGCCGGGGGCCATTCTCCGCCATCATGCGATGGAAGACCGGCGGCTTGATGTCCGTCAGAATGATCCGCTGAAGCAGCTCGAAGAGCGCTCCCTCCACCAGCATCCGCCACTGCACCTGCCCCGGCCCCCGCTGATCCTCCTCGCACCGGGCCAGCGCCCAGGCGATGATCACCTTGTGCGCCTGCTTGTCCAGCTCCGTGAACTCCATGGGGTTGATCTGGTCATTCCAGCGGCGGATGCTGGCCGACCCGAAAATCAGCTCCACAAGTTCCAGATTGAGGGATTGGGAAGAATCCTGAGGCATTCGTTTCTCCTGAAAATATGGCCAGAAAACCTGGGGAAAAGGTCAGCCCGGAGGGCGAAAGAAGACCAGACCTCCCCCCCCTGCCCCGGCTGCTTTTCTCAATATACTCTTTACCAGGGAAAGCGGTCGGGGAAATCCCCCGCCCACGAGCCTCTTGACGGGGTGGGACAAAAAGATTCGGTTGTGCCTTATGACGCACAAATTCGGGAAAAAGTGCGAAGCCGCCCTGGCGCCCCCCCCCGCCCCCACAGCGAAGCGATGGCGCACCAAATCTCGTTGATGCGGAGTTCTGAAATTTGTGAAGATCCCCCG
>JAEDNW010000182.1:0-2668 GCA_016302315.1 Lentisphaeria bacterium | reverse complement strand
GTGGTCATGGAGAAGGCCGAGGGCATCGATCCCATCGACGGCAAGGGCATCCGGAAACTCCTGGATGACATGCTGGCCCAATACAAATACATCAAGGACTACAAGTCCGACACGGATCTGACCACCGCCGATCTCCGGGATCTCTCCAGCGCCTTCAAGCGCCGCATCAAGGAAGTCCTGGGCACCGAGTTCCCGGATGATCCCATCCAGCAGCTCTGGGGCGGCATCGGCGCCGTCTTCAAGAGCTGGAACGGGGCCAAGGCCATCTCCTACCGCCGCATCGAGGATATCCCGGACACCTGGGGCACCGCTGTGAATGTCCAGACCATGGTCTTCGGCAACATGGGCGACACCAGCGCCACCGGCGTGGCCTTCACCCGGAACCCCGCCACCGGCGAGAACAAGTTCTTCGGGGAATGGCTGGTGAATGCCCAGGGAGAGGACGTGGTGGCCGGCATCCGCACCCCCAGCCCCCTGAACAACGAGACCAAGAACGACCGGAACCGGAAGATGAAGTCCATGGCCGAGGTGATGCCCCAGGCCTACAAGGAGCTGGTGGAGATCCGGAACATTCTGGAGAAGCACTACCACGATATGCAGGATATGGAGTTCACCGTGGAGAACGGGAAGCTCTTCATGCTCCAGTGCCGGGTGGGCAAGCGGGGCGGCAAGGCCGCCGTGACCATGGCCCTGGACATGCTGGCGGAGAAGCTCATCGACGAGCCCACTGCCGTGATGCGGGTGCAGCCCAACCAGGTCATTGAGTTCCTGCTGCCCATCATCGAGCCCGCCGCCGAACAGCGCTCCCAGATCCTGGTCCAGGGCCTGCCCGCCGGGCCCGGCGCCGCCTTTGGCGGCATCTACTTTTCCAGCCAGGACGCGGTGGAGGCCGTGAAGCTGGGCAAGAAGGTGATTCTGGTGCGGGAGGAGACCAATCCCGAGGATGTGGAGGGTATGCGCAGCGCCGATGGCATCCTCACCGCCCGGGGAGGCATGACCAGCCACGCCGCTCTGGTGGCCCGGGGCTGGGGCAAGTCCTGCATCGTGGGCGCCAGCGATATGGTGGTGGACGAAGTGAACAAGACGGTCCGCATCGGAGAGCGCACCCTCCATGAGGGAGATGTGATCACCATCAACGGCTCCAAGGGCTTCGCCTACGAAGGGGAGCTGCCCCTGGTGCCGCCCACGGCCGGCGCAGATTACTCCAAGTTCCTGCGCTTCATGAATCTGGTGGATAAGCACCGTACCATGGGTGTCCGGGCCAATGCGGACAATCCCGCCGACGCCCAGAAGGCCAAGGAGTTCGGTGCCGAGGGCATCGGACTCTTCCGCACGGAGCACATGTTCTATGGCACCGGCAGCGCCCAGCCCCTCTTCCTCCTCCGCAAGATGATTCTCTGCGTGGATTCCAAGGACCGCATCGCCGTCCTCAAGGAGCTCTTCCCCGCCATGAAGAACGACATCAAGCAGACCATGATGGTCATGGGGGACTACCCGGTGACGGTCCGTCTCCTGGATCCCCCCCTCCACGAGTTCGTGCCCCACTCCAAGACGGGCCGCATGGAGCTCTCCCGCTCCCTGAACGTGGCCGAGGACGAGATTGTGAAGCGCATTGACGCCCTGGCGGAGTCCAATCCCATGATGGGCCATCGGGGCGTCCGTCTGTCGGTGACCTATCCTGAGATCACGGAGTTCCAGGTGCGAGCCATCTTCCAGGCCGCCGCGGAGATCATGGTGGAGGAGAGCCGGAATGTGGTGCCCGAGATCATGGTTCCCATCACCTGCGATGTGCGGGAACTGCGCTACGTGGCCAACATCGTCAAGAATGTCCATGCGGAGATCAAGCGCCGCTTCGACTTCAAGGAGTTCCCCTACCACCTGGGCACCATGATCGAGATCCCCCGGGCCGCCCTCAACGCCGACAAGCTGGCTACCGTGGCCGAATTCTTCTCCTTCGGCACCAACGACCTCACCCAGATGACCTTCGGATTCTCCCGGGATGACATCGGCTCCTTCATGGGAGAGTATCTCAACCGGCACATCATCGACGCCGATCCCTTCCAGACCATCGATGTGGATGGCGTGGGACAGCTCATCGAGATGGCCGCCGAAAAGGGCCGGGGCGTCCGCAAGGATCTCCATCTGGGCATCTGCGGAGAGCAGGGCGGCGATCCCGCCTCCGTGGAGTTCTGCTACCGGGCGGGCCTCACCTATGTGAGCTGCTCCCCCTTCCGGGTGCCCATCGCCCGGGTGGCCGCCGCCCAGGCCGCCATCCGCGCCCAGGAGGAAAAGAAGGCTGCCCGCTAGGGAAAACCGGCCTCCTTGCTGCGCTGCGGGACGGTTCCCCGGAATCCCCGTAGCGCACCTCTTCTCCCTCTCCCTCCCCCCTCTCCCAGACCGCCTCCTGGCTCACCCCCATGGCCATGACTGAGAAAATGGATGCCCCGGACACCGGAAGCCTCCGGGAACTGGCCCGGCTTTTGCAAGGCGCCCGGCGGATTGCCGTGCTCACCGGAGCCGGCATGTCCACGGAAAGCGGGATTCCGGATTTCCGTTCTCCCGGCGGGTTGTACGAGACGGTGGGGGAGGGCATCTTCCAGCGGGAGACCTTCCTGGCCCATCCGGAGGCCTTCTGGCGGGCCATCGGCCCCTTCTACCAGAGCGTGCT
>JAEDNW010000181.1:0-2697 GCA_016302315.1 Lentisphaeria bacterium | reverse complement strand
CTGGCCCAGATGATGCAGAAAGAACTCTCCCCCGCCCAGGCGGAGATCGTCCCCCTCCTTCTCCATTGCTCCAACGATGCCGAGCGCATCGGCGATCACGCCAGCCGCATTCAGGACATCATGCATCACATTCAGGACAAGGGGATTCGGTTCAGCGAAGCGGCCGCCCGGGAATATGATCTCCTCCTTCAGGAATGGGAGGAGCATGTCCAGCGAGTGATCTCCCTGCTGGAGGACAATCGGCCAGAGAAGATTCAGCAGGCCATCATGGCCCGGAGCCGTCTCCACGAACACTTCACGGCCTCGGAGCAGGAGCACATGGCCCGCATCGCCCAGGGCACCTGCCACCCGGAAGTGGGCATGGCCTTCCTGGAACTCCTCACCGAAATGCGGAAACTCCTCCGCCATCTCTCCAATATCACCGACAGAGCGGGACAGCTCTATGTGAGACCCCGCCCCGCCTCCCCTCTCCCCGGTGATGTCACCCGGGAACTCTCCCCCGCCTGATCCCCACCCATGCCTGCGAAGACACCCCGACTCCTCATCATCGAAGATGACGAAACCATCCGGGAGCTGCTCTCCATGACCCTGGCGGCCGATGGGTACGCCCAGATCTACACCGCCGCCGACGGGGCGGAAGGCCTGGCGCAAATCCGGAAGTGCCATCCCGACCTGATTCTCCTGGATCTGATGCTCCCCGAGGTGGATGGACTGACCATTTGCCAAATGGTCAAATCCGCCCCCGAGACTCGGCATATCCCCATCATCATGCTCACCGCCAAAAGCACGGAGGCGGATATCATCCGGGGACTGGACATGGGAGCCAGCGACTATGTCACCAAGCCCTTCAACCGCAAGGTGCTCCTGGCCCGTATCCGCACTCAGCTCCGCAGCCGGGAGGAACAGGGTGAACAGGATGTCTACACCTACGGCCCCCTGCGGCTGGACTGCCTCCAGCATCTGGCCACCCTGGGCGGCGATCCCCTGGAACTCACCGCCGGGGAGTTCGCCCTCCTCCATCTCCTCCTGAGCCACCCGGGCCAGGTCTTCACCCGCACCCAGATCGTCACCCAGACCAAAGGCGGCAACTATCCCGTCACCGAACGCTCCATCGATGTGCAGATGGTGAATCTCCGCCGGAAGCTGGGCCCCATGGGCAACCCCATCGAGACGGTCCGGGGGGTAGGCTACCGTCTGAAGAACCGGGAGACCCCATGAGCCCACGAAAAGAAGGGGATATTCGGCTCTTCGCCTTGCCCGCCCTGCTCCTGGGCCTTCTGCTCTTCTTTGCCGGACTGCTCTATTGGCAGATGGCCGCCTTTCAGCAGGGCATCCGCCATGAAACTCTCTCCAGCATCCAGGAAGAAAGCGAACTGCTCCGCAGCCTGATGACTCCCCTCCTGGCGGAAGAACGCCTCCAGGAGGCACGGCGCATCTGCGACACCTTCACCCGGGACTCCCTCCGGCTGACGCTGATTCGGGAGGACGGCACTGTGGTGGCCGACTCCACCCGCCATGATCCCGAAGCCTTGGACAACCACCTCCTTCGCCAGGAAGTCCAACGGGCCCTCCAGGGAACCCCGGAATTGGTCACGCGAAAGAGCGAGAGCACGGGGATCTGGATGACCTACTACGCCACCCGTCTCCAGGTGCCGGGGGGAGAGACCTATATCCTGCGCACCGCCGTCAGCACCGACCGCACCGCCCGGCTGCTCCACTTGGCCCGCCGCATCTTCTGGGGCACCGTGGCCCTGGGCGCAGCCGCCGTCACCCTCCTGACGCTCTACGTCCTGCGCCGTCTCTACCATCCCCTGCGAAAGCTGCAGGAAAGCATGGACGGCATCGCCTCAGGGCGACTGGACACCCCCATTCCCGTGCCGGACAAGGGGATTGTGCGCCGAATCGCCAGGAATGTCCAGGAAATGACGGAGCAGCTGCGCACCCAGCTGAGAGAAATGCAGCAGATGGAGGAATTCCGGAAGGACTTCATCTCCAACGTCTCCCACGAAATCAAGACTCCTCTCACTTCCATCATTGTGGCGGCAGAGACCCTTCAGGAGAGCCCGGAGCTGCCCCGGGAGAATTTCGACCGACTGGTGAATCTCATGTGCACCCAGGCCCAGCGCCTGAACCGACTGGTCCAGGACATCCTGGCCCTCTCCTCCCTGGAGCATCGGCAGCAGGAGCAGCGCCGGGACTTCCTGCCCGTCTCCCTCCGGGAGGTGGCCCAGGAAGCCCTGGAAGAGTGCCGGGAAGAGGCGAACCGCCAGGCGTGCCGTCTCTCCCTGGAAGTGCCCGAACGACTCCAGATTCTGGGAGATCCCCAGCTTCTCTCCCAAGCCATCGGAAATCTTCTCCATAACGCCCTGAAATACAGCGGAAGCCAAAGCATCACCATCACCGCCTCCCAGACGGGAAACATGGCACGCCTGGCCTGCATCGACCACGGTTGCGGCATCCCCAGGGAACACTGGCCCAGAATCTTCGAACGCTTCTATCGGGTCAGCAAAGAACGATCCCGCTCCCTGGGAGGCACGGGCCTGGGACTGGCCATCGTCAAGCATGTGGCCCAACTCCACCAGGGCACCGTGGAAATCGACGAAACCCCCGGAGGCGGCACCACCTTCCGCTTGATCCTGCCTCTGGCACAAAAGGGGTAGAGATTCTAGAGGGTCTAGAGGGTCTAGAGGGTCTAGA
>JAEDNW010000068.1:0-13204 GCA_016302315.1 Lentisphaeria bacterium | reverse complement strand
AGAAGCGGGCACGCCAAGGAGCCAATTGACGGGAGAGGGAAAGTCCCTGAAGCTGGCTGCGCCGCACCAGGCCGACCATGTACAATGTGGTAAGGACTCCGCTATCCACCGAATGGAACTCGGGATAGAAGTAGTGGCCGGAGTGTTCTCCGGCGAAGAGCACTCTTTGCCGGAAGGCTTCCCCTCGCATCAGTTGCTTGATGCGCCCATGGCCCACGGGGGTCTCCACCAGTTCCACAGGGCCGTCCTGGGGAAACAGCTCCTCCAGCAGCTGGGAGCAGCAGAGATTTTTCATGATGACGGGGCGTCCGGCGGGGGAGGCGCCGCCGCAGCGGGCCAGCTTGTCCTGGGCGATGAGAGCCAGAACCTGGGAGGGCAGAATGACGGCGCCGGTCTCGTCGGTGAATCCCGCTCGGTCGGCATCCCCGTCAAATCCAATGCCCAGGTCTGCTTTTTCCTGACGGACTTGCTTTCCCAGGCGTTCCATGAAGTCGGGCAGCAGAGGATTGGGGACGCCATGGGGGAAGTCTCCATTGGGGCGTCCCTCCCGGAAGAGGGTCTGGATCCCTTTGGAGGCCAGAAGCTCGGCAAGGGAGGCAAAGGCCACCTGTCCCATGCCATTGCCCGCGAGCACCAGCAGTTTCAGGGGGCGTTCCGGGGCATCGGGCAGTTCCGCAAGCCCGGCCAGCGAGAAGAGGTGCCGGGCATAGCGCTGGGGATCCAGAGCGGCTGGGGCATCCTCGGTGTATAGCTGATCCGCCCGCTGCCCCAGGAAGGCCAGATCCTCAGGGGAGAAGGGGCGGCACCCGGAGTGGACAAACTTGATTCCATTGTATTCCCGGGGATTGTGGGAAGCGGTGACCATGGCGCCGGCGGTGTACTTCTCGGCTTCCTCCCCGCAAAGGTAGTAGATGTGCTCCGTGGAGACAAGCCCCGCTTGGCGGCACTCTCCCCCCGCCTCCCAGAATCCCAGGGACAACCCCTGGGAAATCTCCCTGTTGCCCCGACGGCAGTCATGGCCCACCACCAGAATGGGATGGGGGCTCCCTTTGCTCTGAAGAAGCTCGCAGACCGCCTTCCCCAGGCGCCGGGCGCTTTCGCCGTTGAGCTGACTGGGGAAGAGGCCACGAATGTCATCGCGTTTCAGGAAATCGCGGGAGGGGCAAGCCATGGGGGCGGGAGGGAGATTAGAACACTTGGGCGGAGCCGCAGAGGAGAGTCTGGCCGAATCCGGCGTTTCCGGTCTGAACCAGATAGCCGGCGCCTCCCGTCATCTCCAGGGAAATGGAGGAGGAGCGGAGGATTTCCTGCCCATCCACATAGCCGATGGCCAAGCCGTCCCGGCACTCCAGACGAAGTTCGTGGGCGTCCTCGGAGTCCCAGGCGAGGGGGGCTTTGGCCAGAATGGTCTCCCCATAGAACTCCTGGGCCAGCACCAGCATGCCTTGGCGGATGGTGAGGGAGAGGTATTTTTTCGTGCCCTGGTAGCAGGCCACCAATCCCGCCATCTCGGCCCCGTGGAGCCGGATGTGGCTCTGGATGGACTGGTTGCTCCACCATTGGCCCCCGGTGATGGCGTAGCGCCGCTCTCCGTTGCTGCACAAGTGGCACAATTCTTCCGCTTCGTTGGAGTAGGCGCCCATGGTCACATCCGCATTGAGGAGCCAGCCAGGATAGAGGGCCGCGTCAGGAGGCAGGCAGGGGAAGGCATGGCGGAAGCGGCCCCCCGCATTCACCTTGCGCAGGACGGCATGCCCCTTCTGCTCTCCCGGGAATTCCAGGAGGAATCCCAGCTGGCGCACGCACAGACAGTCCCCCTCCGGAAGGGGGAAGACCACACGGGCGGGATCCTTCTGGGGATCTCCGCAAATCCGGGAATCTTCTCCCTTGTGGTTCATCACGGTGACATAGGGGGTGATGACACAGGGGAGATCCGTCTGGAAGAGGGCTTCCACCTCCATTCCGGGATAGAGGGGAGAGACGGATATGGAGCGGTAGGATAAGGCGGGGAGTTCCCGGAGGGCAGGAGCGGCCAGCTCCATGACCACATCCGCCTTGGCCACCCCTTTCTTGGCCTCGACGGAGATCTCCATCCCCTCACCCCGGGGATTGGCCAGGGAGAGCTTGTTTCCCGGGCAGGGGGAGGAGCCAGGACGGAAGCCGTGAACGGCCCCCGGCGCGGCAAAATCCAGCCAGGCCTGGGGCTTCGCAGGGGGGCGGTCCTCCAAAAGGTCCAGAATCCGCCCCAGGTGCTGGGCAATCCTCCAGCAGTCCGTGTTGGAATACGTTCCCTCCGCCGTAGGAAGATACACCTGATCCGCAAAGGGCGTGCGGAAGTCGTATTCCTCGCAGATTTTGTCCAGCCCCAGCAACACGCCCATCACCGTTCCCACATTTCCCCCGTTGCAATCGGTGTCCCATCCTGCGGTCACCGAGATGGCCAGGGCTTTCCGGAAGCTCTCCTTTCCATAGCACCAGGCCATGACCATCAAGGCGTGGTTGGGAATCACATGAACGCCGCCTCCAAAGCGCTGATACCCATACTTCTCCTGGATGCGGCCCATAGTGACCTCCCAATCCCCGTCCTCCTGGCACCACTTCCGCACATCCCGGTGCACCTGGGCAATGAGGCAGTCCTGGGGAATGAAGGAGACGCCAATGTCCAAGAGACGATCCATCTTCTTGATGGTGAAGGCGGCGGAGACCATGGCGGCCACCACCACAGCGGCATGGACAGCCTCCCCGTCGTGGGAGACGCCGGCGGCCATGCGGGCCAAGCGGGCCGCCAGCCCAGGGCGCCCAGGACAAACCAATCCAAAGCCGTCAATGAAAATCTGCCCCCCGATCTGCTCCGCCACACACTTCCCGTTGCGCTTCATGGAACCCGACTCTGGAGAGTGGATGCCCGCCTTTAACCGGAGATAGGCCGTGTGCTCCGTACTCCGCCCCATCCCTCCCCACCAGAGGATGGTGAGATTCTCCCAAATGTAGTTCAACCAGGTCTCCCCAAAGAAGCCCGGACTGGTCTCCACCCCAAGGCCAGAATCCTCCAAGGCACGCACAAAGGTGAAGGTGCCGGAAATGTCATCGTCAGACACCACCAGGGGAACCCCACGCTCCTGGGCGACGTAATGATCGATGAAGCCCACTTCTTTCTGGATGGACTCCTTTGTCATCCCCTCCACCGGACGCCCTAAATACACCCCGATGACTTTGCCCAGAACACCTGCGTAGATCTCGTGAAGTCGTTGGCTCTCTTTCATCTCTTTTTCCTGGCGGAATCGGTCGTAAAATGGAAAAAACGGGAACAAAACGCCCCTGCAGCGGCTCTACAGGGACAACGAAGCTCTGCTACTATAGCGTGAAGAACGCCGAACCGCGGATGGTTCCCCCAAAAAAGGCCCGGGAATGAAGTATGGGGAAAACACCCGGCAGAGAGCGGTCCCCAAGATCCGAAGGTTTCAAAAATCCATCAGCGATTGATTTGTTAAAATTTTATTCGCCTGTTATTCTTCTATTTGTAGATAACTTGTAGATTCCGTGTAGATAATTCCACATCCTCCTGAAGCATCAAGGAATTAGGACAATATGAAATTTCAGGGTGGAGGGTTTCCTGTTGCGACGTTTTTTTGATTTGTGTGTCAAATGAGGTTTCCTGGGGTGGAATGTAGAAAAAAATTTTTGTCAAGAGGGAAATCAAGCACTTACGGGGAAAAGGGGGGGAGGAGAGAGAGGAAATGCCGGGGGGGCTGGGTTGCCAATTTTGGAAAATGGCTTACCTTTCGCCACACGCCGGGGATGCGGACCGGGAGAGGTTTTTCCGGCCCCCGGAATCCCCTGGCGGCTTCCGGTCTTCCTGGGCATTCTTCTTCCTATGGAAGGCGGCGCATTTCTTTTGGTTCCGTGGGTTCCCCGTGGTTTTTGCGCAGGGATCCGGGGGGCTTTTTTGTCTTCCCAGGGGGAGATGGTTTTCTTCTCTCCCAGGTTTCTCGTTTCCTTTCCACCCTATATCTTCCTTACCAAGTTCTCTTCCGCTGCGGGAGAGAGTGTAGTGGGCGTTTTCCTATTATGGATTCCGTCGTTGAACCCAGCAATCTCATTTCCCTGTGGCGTCGCTGCCTTCCCCTGTTGCGGGAGAGGATACCGGCTGCCCAGGTGGAGATGTGGTTTAGCGAGAAGGTAGCCCGTCCGGTCTCCCTGTCGGAGACGGAGATGGTTCTGGGGTTCCCCAAGGATTCCTTCGTGGATTGGGCGGAGAACAACTATCGCAGGGATCTGGAGGAAGTCCTGTCTTCCCTGCTGGGACGTGAGATTTCTGTGGTCTTCCAGGAGGGAGCCTATGAGATGCCGGAGGAGGAGACTCCTGCCCCGGCGTCTGCTCCGGCGCCCTCTGCCCTTCCCCAGGAGAAGGCGGTGGTGGACAGTCCGGTGGCAAAGGGGGATCCCCATGCCCTGGACAACCTGAACCGCCTCTTCTCCTTCCAGAATTTTGTGGTGGGGGAGAATACCCGCTTCGCCTACAACTGCTGCCTGGAGGTGGCCGCCCATCCGGGAGAGGGCAAGAATCCCCTCTTCATACACGGCCCCAGCGGCTTGGGGAAGACCCATCTTCTCCAGGCCATCGCCCGGGATGTCCTGGAGAGGGATCCCTCCAAGAATGTGGTCTACCTCACCAGCGAGCAGTTCGGCAATCTCTATGTGGAGGCGGTGCGCACCCCGGGCAACCAGCGGATGTCCGAATTCCGCCAGCACTTCCGGAATGTGGATGTCCTCCTGGTGGACGATGTCCAGTTCTTCCAGGGGAAGGACAGCATGCAGGAGGAGTTCTTCCACACCTTCAACGCCCTCTACAACAGCCATCGCCAGATTGTCTGCGCTTCCGACAAGATCCCCCAGGATCTCCCCGGGCTGGAAAAACGCCTGGTTTCCCGTTTTGGGTGGGGGCTTACCGTGGACATCACGCCTCCTGATCTGCCCACCCGCGTGGCCATCCTGGAGGAGAAGCAGAACTCCTACACCCGAAAGATCCCGGTGGATATCCTGGAGTATCTGGCCCAGCGCATCAAGAGCAATGTCCGGAATCTGGAAAGCTCCCTGCTGACTCTCCAGGCGTATCTGGATCTGGTGTCCCCGGACAAGGTGGGAGCCCTGACACGCTCCCTGGTGGACCAGGTGGTGGGCAATAAGTTCGAGGTGGATGCCGCCATGCAGCTGACGGTGACCCGCATCCAGGAGTTTGTGGCCCACCGCTATGATGTCCGCATTCAGGATCTGAAGGGAAAGGGACGCCAGAGCGAAATCACCGTTCCCCGGCAGATTGCCATGTATCTCTCCCGAAAGCTGACGGAAAAGTCCCTCCCGGAGATTGCCGCGGGCTTTGAGAAGAGCCATCCCACGGTGCTCCATTCCATTTCCGTGGTGGAGAAGAAGATTGAGAAGTCGGAGGATTTCCGCCAGGAGATCTCCGATTTGGAGCGGAAGCTCTGCGCCACCAACTGATCTTCCTGGCATGATGTCAGAATAGTGTTTTTCCCTCCCTCCCTCTTGGGCCGGCCGCCGGATTGCCCGGCAGACCGGCCTTCTTGCTTTTTGGGGATGCCCTGGGCTAGGAATGGGCGGCAGGCTGGTGCAGGGTCAGCACATGGACGGAGGCATTCCGGTTAGGAAGCCAGTCCAGAACCGTTCCCCCCGTCTGGGGATAAAAGGGAGAGACCAGCATATTCCGGTTGCGCTCCCGGATCACCCGGTATTCCCGCACATAAAAAGTCTCCCCCTGATGCAGGTCGAAGACCTGATCCTCAAGAGACAGGGAAGGGGTGAAGGGATACAGGCTCCAGAAAATCTCCTCCCGCTTCTCCTCCGGCAGCGAATATTCCCGGGTGGCGGGGCCACGGGACATGGCCAGGGGCAGCAGGGGGTAGGGCAACGCCTCGCTCTCCGGCAGCAGCTGACACAAAATCTCCTTCTCCGGCAGACTCATCTCCTCCCCGGAACTCTCTCCCTCCTGCGGCTCAGCCGCGTCTTTCCGAACTTCCGGAGAATCACTCCCGGGAAAGGATTCCTGCTCCTTCTCTTTGCGCTGAATGCACATGCTCCTTTCTCCTTGGCCCCACGGGCCCTGGTTAATACCGATCCACACAACCCGGAACACCCGGGAAACGGGAAATACCGTATTGTGGGAGAAAGGGATTTCAATCGGTTATAACATACTGATACACAGATACATATATAATCATCAAAAAGTATGGTATTCTCCCTTTTCCCCATACTTCCTCCCTTCGCCCAAAAAAGGCAAAGGGAGGAACGGGGACAGGTTTCCTCAGGCCTGGGGGAACTGCTCCTCCCAGAACTTCAGGCAGAAGAGGGACCAGAGCAGGGCACCGTGATCCTGTCTGCCCTGGATGTGGGCCTCCACCACTCTCTCCACGGCCTTGGGGGCCAGGAGATTCCGGGAATCCCATTGGGTGACGGAGCGGGCCATTTCCTGGGCCTGCGGGGCCAGGGGGCCCCGGAACCATTGGGAGACGGGCACGCCAAAGCCCTTTTTGGGCATATTGACGGCTTCCGGCGCCAGGAATTCCTGTCCCAGACTCCGGAGAAGGCGTTTGGTCTCCTTGGTGGTGACCCGTAAATCCAGGGGCAGGAGCTGGATGAAATCCAGGATTTCCCGGTCCATCAGGGGGGAGAGGAGGCTGGCGCCCATGGCCGTGGCGGCGATGGTCTGCTTGCGGCAGCCATCGTCCGGCAGATAGTGGAGGATATCCACCAGATTGTAGGCCAGGACGGGATGGGGGAGATTCTCTCCTTCCAGATTCTGCTTCCAGACATCCAGGAAGGACTCCTTGGGGGGCTGGGCCAGGAGGGCGTCCCGCAGGGCAGGGGAGGCCACCTGCTGGAAGGTGGCGTAGGCTTCCAGGGGCTGTTTGGCGAAGGCTCCCAGACCCCGCACCAGATTGGCCAGGCGGGAACGGTTGTCCCGGGAGGAGGGAAGCAGGGCCACGGCGATGCGGGCCAGCAGCCGGGCGATGGGATCCAGTATGCGGGGGATGCGATGCCGGTGGATCATGGCCTGGTAGCGGCGATAGCCGCCGAAGAGTTCGTCACCGCCATCCCCCGTCATCAGGGTTTCTCCCTCGGTGGCTTCCATGCACAGGGCGCAGGCCAGCAGGGAGGAATCCCCGAAGGGCTCTCCTGCCACCGCGATAAGGGAGGACATGCGGGAGAAATCCTCGGGGGAGGCGGGAATATGCTTCCAGTCCACTCCCTGATTCCTGGCCACCTGGGAGGCCAGGGAGCCCTCATTATATGCCTCCTCGGAGAAGGTGACCGTGTAGGCGCAGCAGGGCAGGTCGGGCCGGATTCTCCGCACCAGGCCCAGCAGGGTTCCGGAATCCACGCCTCCGGAGAGCATGAAGCCCAGCCGGTCTTTGCCCTCCAGGCGCCGGGAGATGGCCTGATGGAGGAACTCCTCCGTGGCCCGCCGCACCTCCACCCAGTCATGTCCCTGGGCCTGGCTGAACTTGGGGCGCCAGAAGGGATGGAGGGAGTAGGCGCCATCCTGGGGGAAGGTGATGCGGAAGCCGGCCGGCACCTTCAGGATGTGGGTGAAGATGGTGCGGGGCGCCGGGATGTAGCCCAGAGAGAGATAGTCCGCCACGGCCTCGGGGGAATGGGTGCGGTCCATGCCCGGGAGATTGGCCAGCAGATCCAGGCGGTCGGCGAAATAGACCCCTCCCTTTCCCTGGGCCAGGAAGAAATCCTTCTGGCCCAGAGGATCCCGGAGAAAATGGACTGCGCCGGCGTCGGGATCCCGGCAGACCACCAGGAAGGGACCGTTCAGGTCGTTCATCACCGGGGCCAGCTGGCCCGCCCGTTCCCAGCGTTGGAGGAGCTCCTCGGAGGGCGAAGCGCTCTGGGCCTCTGCCTTCTCCCGCTGCCACTTCTCCTGGGCGAAGGGTTCTCCGCAGAACAGGAGGAGGCGCTGCCCATGCTGGGCAAAGGAGACATTGGCTCCCGGGACATAGGCGAGAGCGCCTTCCTGGCGGAGTTCGGGGAACAGTCCGGAGAGGGGCGACGGCGCCGCTCCTCCAGGGGCGGGAGAGAGGGAGAGGAAGCCGAAGAAGGGGGACATAGGAGTGGCCAGGGAGAAGGGGGGAGGGGAAAAGAGAAGGCCCCGCTTCCTTTTGGGGGAGGAACCGGGGCCTTCTGCAGAAGAAGAGATGGGGGGAAGAGGAGGTTAGTCCTTGGGACCCACCTTCAGTTTCCGCACACTTTCCGCCAGTTCCGTGCCGGCCCGGAACTTCACCACCTTGCGGGCGGGAATCTTCACGGGAACCGTGGGGTTGTTGGGGTTGCGGCCCACGCGCTGACGCTGGGTGACGATCTCAAAAATACCGAAACCCCGCAGCTCAATATGACCGCCAGCGGCCAGAGTGTCGGAAATCGTGGACAACATAGCCTTGACTGCCTCAAAGGCGGCACTTTGGGTGATACCGATGCGCTCCGCGACTTCATTCGCGATCTTGCGCTTGGTCATGGTTTTGCTCATGTGTGGACTCCTAGAGGGAAGGAAGGGAGACCGGGTGAGGAGAGGACTCCCCGGCCTTCTGGTTTATCTTTTTCGGGAAAGCCTGCGCGCCGAAGAGAGGAGGAAAGGGCTCCGGCGCACCAAAAGGAATGAGGCCAAATATAACCACTTTGCCCCCCTGCGGGAGGCAAAGGCGGATTTTTTGAAAGAGTTCCGCCGCCGCCGGGAAAAAACGGAGGCGGAACCCCGGGGTTGCCTCATCAGTCGGGAAGAGACAGGGAGAGGGCCAGGGAGGCGTCCACGTCCTTCTTTAACTGCTCCACCAGATTCATGGGCACCTGCTTGTCGGTGTACAGGATGGCCAGGGAGCGTTTGCCGGAGAGATCGTGGGGCGCATGGATGTCCTCGATGTTGATCTGGGCGTTGCCGCAGCAGGAGGTGATCTTGGCCAGGACGCCGGGACGGTCCAGGTATTCCACCACCAGGAGGTTGCCCACGGGCAGCATGTAGATGTTCTCGAAGGCGTTGATCCGGGAGATGATGAGCTTGTGCTCGGCCACGGTGCCCCGGAGGGAGGCCTTGCCGCTGGAGGTCTCCACATCGATGGTCATGGCGTTGCCGTAGTTCTTCCGCTCGTCGGCATCCCGCACATCCAGGAGGACGCCGCTGGCCTTCAGGGCCGCCGTGGCCTCCTCGGGAGACTGCTTGGCATCCCCGAGATTTTCGGAGAGGGCGGCGGTGATGGGGGCGGTGAACCACTTGGCGAAGGGCTTCAGGTTCCCGTAGTAGCTGCAGCGGATGGCGGAGACGGGATCCTGGGTGCCAACCATGGCCCGGGCGATGGTGGCCAGGCGATAGGCCAGGTGCTGGTAGATGGGATCCAGGCCGTCGGGCAGATCCTTGTTCACCACATACCGGGTGATGCCCTGCTCGAAGTATTCCACCAGCTCCTCGCCGGCCCGGCGGGCGGCGGTGTAGTTGGCCTCGGTGGTGTTGGCGCCCAGGTGGGGCACCATGATCTTGGCCACATCGGCGATGGTCTTGGGACCGGGCACGTCGGCGGGATAGACATCGTTGCAGTAGACCAGGTCGTTCTCCGCCTTGGCCGCCCGCAGATCCTCCTCCACCACAATGCCGGCCCGGGCGCAGTTCACCAGAACCATCCCCTTCTTGGCCAGCTTCAGCAGATTGGCGTTGATGATGCCCCGGGTCTCGTTGTTCTCGGGAATGTGGAGGGTGATGTAGTCGGCCCGGGAGAAGAGCTCCTCCAGGGAGACCAGGGTCACGTTCAGCTCGTCCGCCCGGGTCTTGGAGACGATGGGATCATAGGCCAGAAGCTCCATGTCGAAGCCCTGGGCGTGGCGGGCCACCAGCTGACCGATGTTGCCCAGACCCACGATGCCCAGGGTCTTCCCGGTGATCTCGTGGCCCATGAACTTCTTCTTGCTCCAGCCGCCGGCCCGGGTGTCCACATCCGCCTCCACCAGATGGCGGGAGGCGGCCAGCATCATGGCGAAGACTTCCTCGGCCACGGCGTTGGCGTTGGCGCCGGGGGTGTTCATCACGTCGATGTTCCGGCGACGGGCATACTTGATGTCGATGGTGTTGTAGCCGGCGCCGGCCCGCACCACCGCCTTCAGCTGGGGAAGCAGATCCATGATCTCCGGCGTGATCTTCTCGCTGCGGACGATGAGGGCCTCGGCATCCGTATTGGCCTGGCACAGGGCCATCAGGTCCGTCTCGCTGTCCTGGACCACGGTGTAGCCTTTGCCCGTGAGATAGTTGGCGGCCACCTTGTCCAGCTTCGTGGGAATCAGTACTTTCTTCATGATGGAAAAGGATTGGGGAGAAAGAAAGGGGGGGAGGGCCTTGCCCCGGGGGAGGGTTGGATTCCCGCCGGGGCCAGGAGGGCGGGGCCTACTTGCCCAGGGCCTGCAGCAGCACGCCGGCCGCCACGGCGGAGCCGATGACGCCGGAGACGTTGGGACCCATGGCGTGCATCAGGAGGAAGTTCTGCTTGTCCTCCTCCAGACCCACCTTGTTCACCACACGGGCGGCCATGGGCACCGCGGAGACGCCCGCCGCACCGATCATGGGATTGATCTTGCCGCCGGAAAGCTTGCTCATCAGCTTGCCCAGCATCAGACCGCCGGTGGTGCCGATGGAGAAGGCGAAGAGGCCCAGCATCAGAATGCCCAGGGTCTCCAGATTGAGGAACTTGTCCGCGGAGAGCTTGCTGCCCACCGTCAGGCCCAGGACGAGGGTCACCATGTTGCAGAGGGCGTTCTGGGCGGTGTCGCTGAGACGGTCGGTGCACATGGATTCCTTCAGCAGGTTGCCTAGCATCAGCATGGAGATGAGGGGGGCGGCGTCAGGCAGCAAGAAGCAGCAGAGCAGGGTGATGACGATGGGGAAGATCACCTTCTCCAGCTTGGTGACCGTCCGCAGCTGGCTCATCCGGATCATCCGTTCCTTCTTGGTGGTGAAGGCCTTGATGATGGGGGGGAAGATGATGGGCACCAGGGCCATGTAGGAGTAGGCGGCCACGGCGATGGATCCCAGGAGGTTGGGGGAGAGGCGGCTGGAGAGATAGATGGCGGTGGGGCCGTCCGCTCCGCCGATGATGCCGATGGAGGCGGCGTCATTGAGGGAGAAGTGGATGGGGGTCCACTCGTTGAGGCAGATGGCCAGGAAGAGGGCGCCGAAGATACCCAGCTGGGCCGCGCCGCCCAGCAGAGCGGTCTTGGGGTTGGCGATGAGGGGGCCGAAGTCGGTCATGGCGCCCACGCCCAGGAAGATGAAGAGGGGATAGAGGCCCAGGTTCACACCCTCGAAGAGGATGCCCAAAAGTCCGTCGGGGCCGGCCAGGCCCGCCAGGGGGATGTTGCTCATGATGGCGCCGAAGCCGATGGGCACCAGCAGCAGGGGCTCGAAGCCCTTGAAGATGGCCAGATAGAGGAGCAGCAGGCCCACGCCGATCATGATGAGACGGCCCACGCCCAGCGTCCATTCCAGCTTGCTCATCTCGATGAAGTCCCGCAGACCGGTGGACTGCCAGAGCTTGGTCAGCATGTCGCCGGCATTGATGGTCTTGCTGGTGGAGGGGGTGACGGAGTCATGGGTGACCACGCTGGGGGTCATGGTGCAGATCACATCCCCGGCCTGGAGGGTCTTGCCCATGGCGAAGCTCTCGCCCAGGGTGTTGATCGTGGCGGCGATGGCCAGCTTCAGCTCGGGCTTGCTGCGGGAGGGGATCTCCTTGCCGTTGCCGTCCGTGTCGTATTTGTCCTTGATCTTCAGGATGGCCATGGAACGGCCGGGACGGTAGGCCTTGCCGGGCACCAGGTTGGCCTGGTAGACCACGGCGGGGTTGGGCCAGACGTACTTCACGGTGATCACGCCGGTGGCGGGGTCCTGGGTGCAGGAGAAGACGCCGTCATTGGTCTTGAAGACCAGGGGAGCGGCAGCCTCTTCCTGAAGGACGGCGCAGGTGATGTTCTTTTCTTGGGGCGCCTCGGCGGCGAAGAGGGGGAGGCAAAGGCCCGCCACCATCACCGCAAGCAGAAGGAAGGGAGAGTTTTTCATGTCTGTCTCTGTCCTACAAAAGAGTGGGGAGGAAACCGTCTTCCCCTTCGTTCGGGAGAGGAGCCTCCCGGGGCAGGCAAAGGCCGGCGCCCCGGGGACCCGTTCCCCGGCGAAGGGGAGTGAGGACTAGATCTTGGCCACGGTCTGACCAGGCTGCAGGGTGTCGCCGGCGGAGACCTCGATGGACTTCACCGTGCCGTCCGCAGGGGCGGTGATGGACTGCTCCATCTTCATGGCCTCGATGACCATGATCTCGTCGCCCGCCTTCACGGCCTGGCCCACGGAGACGCTGATGCGCACCACGGTGCCGGGGAGAGGAACCGTGACGGGGGTGCCTTCGCCGGAGGCGGCGGCAGGCGCGGGAGCGGCGGCGGCGGCGCCGAAGGAGACGTTGTAGGACTTGCCGTTGACCGTCACGGTGGCGGTATCATTGGCGCCGGCGGTGGCGTTCACCTGGTAGGCCGTGCCGTTGACATTGACGGTGATGGGGCCGGCGGCCGGGGCGGCGTCCTTCTTGGCAGGAGCGGCATCGGCATAGCGGACCCCCATGGGGCGCTCGCCCTTGAGGAACTTGAGGCCCTTGGGATTGCTGGTCTCATCGCAGGTGGAGATGATGAAGATGTTCTCGTCGGTGATGGGCAGGCCGTTCTCCTCCAGCACCTTCTTGGCATGGGCGATGCCCTTGTTGGGATCCTTGTCGTTCAGGGCACGGGGATCCTCGGTGGTGGGCTCCATCTTCAGCTGCTCCGCCGCCAGCTTCACGATCTCCGGATCGGGCTCGGCGGGCGTCTTGCCAAAGTAGCCCAGGACCATGCGGCCGTATCCGGGAGTGATCTTCTTCCACTTGCCCTGCATCACGTTGGCGAAGGCCTGCTGGAAGTAGAACTGGCTCACCGGGGTGACGCTGGTGCCGAAACCACCCTTCTCCACCACTTCGCGCATGGCGCTGACCACTTCGGGGAACTTGTCCAGGCAGTTGTTGTCCCGCATCATCTGGGTGTTGGCGGTCAGGGCGCCGCCGGGGAGGGGGCACAGGGTGATGAGGGGATTGGTGGTCTGGGCTTCCGGGGGAATCATGTACTTGGACATGCA